>CAISYO010000128.1 GCA_903889745.1 uncultured Bacteroidota bacterium
CCAATTACCAAAAGATGCAACAAAAAACTTGCAATAGCAATTATTAAAATAACCCGTTCACTTCGCTTCTGGGTTTCATCGGAAAGTAATTTTTGGTAAACATTTTCAAATTTCTGCTTGATCATACTGAAGCTATTTTAGTTTAAATGAACTTGGTGCACTCTTTTTCTATTTGTCTTCTACTTAAAAGCGATTATTTTTTAGTTTGTAAATTTCTTCCTTGGGAATAGTTAGTGTTTTTATTCTAAGTTTTGTATTAACGCTCTATTTTAGGCTGTTAAGTAGTAATTCAAGCTCTAATGTAGTTTTTTTTTTCAAGGAAAAAGTTTTTTTGGAAAAGATTTGGGTAAGCTAATAAATATTTATTCTTGAAAACAAGAAATCCTAGGGCAAGTCAATAATTACTAAAAAACCGAAAAACGAATTAAATTTATTTTTACGTTCAAAATAGCAAAAGAGTTTGGAAACGTTAGCTCCATCCTTAAAAATTATGCTTTTTCAAGTTCTTCGAAAAGGGTTACACATTTTTTACAAGCAATGGCGCATTCTTTGCAGAAAACAGAGTGAGAAGCGTGTATAGCGCATTCTACAGAACATTCTTTACAAACTTCCGCACACAAACTAAATAATTCTTGGCTAAAATCTGATCCTCTTGCTTCAAAACGCGCAGTCAGAGCGCACAAATCCGCGCAATCGCGACACAATAAAATACAATCTTTATTGCCAGATGCAACACAATCCGTTATGCATCGTTCGCATGTTACCAAGCATTCCAAACAAGCATCTATAAATTTTTGGTAATTTTTCATGGCCTAACTTTTTAAGTGTAAATATTTATATGTAAATCAATTAATAAAAGGTAAATTTCTTTCCCTTTTATTTCGATGATTAGTCTCACTTATTAGATTGATTTTAATCAAATTCCATGAAAAGGCTAAAAAACAAAAGGACCAAGGCTCAATGAAGTGCGTTAGTCCAATTATGACAAAAAATAAAGTTTAAATTCTAGGTTTTTCTCTAAAATTAAAACTGCATTATCAGGTTCAGGTATTCTATGCTTTTGCTCAATTTGTAAAAAGGAAGTTGCTGCATCAAATCTTTCACCTGCGCATCGTCTACATCTTTAAAAATTAAAACTGCACCGTTGCGTCCCTCTCTCAAGTATAGATGTTCTAAGAATCCGTCCGCTCTCCATTGTGCTACCATTTCTTGTTCTTGCTTTAGAATTTCCTGAAAATTGTCTGGCAGGTTTTCCATATCAAGCGTTAGTATTACTTCTATTCTGTTCATGTGGGTTAATTATTCGTTTTGGTTTTTACTTTTTAATCGTGCGATTTCGTTCTGTTCAAAATTAGTCTAAAAAAGGATAATCGATATACCCTTTGTCTTGACCGCCATACATAGTAGCTCTATCTGCCTCGTTTAATGCTTTTTTTTTAAATTAAGTTGTAAATATATATTCAATACTTTACTTTTGAAAGTAGTTACACGTTTGTATAGTAGTAACCTAAAGTAAAGTAATTAACGAAAACAAAACAAAATGCCTGAAATAAAAACAATCATTTCTGAAAAATCCTGCTCATTGAAAGAGGTTTTAGATATAATAGGTGGAAAATGGGCAATGCCAATCATTTATATTTTGTCTAAAGGTAAAATGCGGTTTAAAGAAATCGAAAGAAGTATCGATGGAATCAACACTAGAATGTTGGTCAAAGAATTGAAAAATATGGAAGCCAATGGAATTATAACGAGAGAAGTTTTTGCAACTGTTCCACCAACGGTCGAATATACGTTGACAGCCAAAGGACAAAAATTATTACCTAGCATAATTTCTTTACACAGCTGGGGACAAGAGTTTTCTGTTTGAAATTCTTTTTATGCAAAAAGTAACTAGTTATTGCAAATTTGCCTTCAGTTTTTTTATTTCAAAATTTCAATAAGCCTCTATACCTATTTGAATTTAACGGAACTTAATTAAATTTAAAAAAGAAAAATGCTACAGCTGCCCATTCTTTATTAATTCCTTTTGCATACCCAATTGTTGAATAGCTACTATTTTGAACCGTTCCGTCGCTTTTTATGTGCCCAATGGTTGAATAGCTGCTGTTTTGAACCGTTCCATCACTTTTCACATAACCAACAGTTGAATAACTGCTGTTCTGAATTGTCCCATCACTTTTGATATGTCCAATTGTTGCATAACTGCTGTTTTGTATCGTACCATCACTTTTGATGTGACCAACTGTTGCATAGCTGCTATTCTGAATCGTTCCGTCTGGTTTTATATAGCCAGTTGTTCCATAATTACTGGATTGAATAGTTTGTGTATTCGCAAAACTAAACGTGAGTAGCATTGTGAATAAAAGCAGTGTATTTTTCATTTTTTCTAATTTTTGGATGGATTTCTCTCAAACAACCTATTTCTAAATATAGTTAATACTATTTAAAACCAAACGAATAGCGCGCTAGTTCATTATTTAATACTAAATGAATTTAATATTTTTTCACCTGTTTCTGAATAGGTAGCAAATTTCTCTTCTTCGCTTGTAAAAGTCAGAACGTATGCTTTAGAATCAATTACCCAATAGTATTGTTCAAATTTCAGATGAAAAACACCTTGATCACCGGTATAAATCAGTTTATGAAATTCAGCGTTACTCTTTTTAATTCTTTTGCTTTCTATTAAATCAGAATTTGTAAGCAACGTCTTAATTTGTCCTTCTGAAATTTCAGTGTATCTATTAAGGTCAATTTTTTCCTTTCCCAAATCTTGTACCATCAGATTAACATTTTCCTTGAATGTATCCTTTTCCGAATCTAATGGCGAAAAGAGGATAAAACTTGTACCCATTTGTCCACCTTTATTCAGCTCCCAAGTGGAAGGATATTCAATGGAATAGTTTGATTGGACGAGCGTTTTCCATTCGCTCCTTGTGTTTTCAGGTGCTGGATTAAGTGAAGTTTGTCCGCTTGGAAGAATTGAAAAATAAATAATTGCTGTTAAAATTTTTATCATTTTGTTTGGTATTGAATTACGTTTAAATGTTTATGCAGGAACGAAGCGCTTATATTACTCCGCATTGTTTAGTAAGCTAAGAAACATCTCGCTATCGACATTTTCGATTTCAGCTTCTTTTTATAGTTCTTTAAATTTAAATGGTGTTATCTGCCAAATTAGTTGAAAAATAAACGCTCCAATAATTCGTCTTTTTCTAATCTCAGCCCACTTCTGTCTATCTTTAATTTCATTCTCATATTCACGATTGACACGCTTTTGCTGAACATCCAATTCATTATTGGCAGCTCGTAGATCATCAATCGTGGGCTTTACATGGAGCTTATTGCGTTTCTGTTGATTGAGTAATGCTTTCTGAGCTAGCTTGTGCTTGTAGGCAGTGGGTAGGACTTTAGGAGTTTGTAAGACTTTTGTTCTATTTGGAACAGTCTCATCGAGCTGACTATTAGTGATACGAGTGATAGTTAATACAGAATTCTCGCCATAACTTGCTACAAGTAAAGCTCTAGCTTGGGACATTCCATCGGCGTAGATGATTGTTCGTGTTGATGTGTTTGACTTACCATGCTTGACTTTGATGGTAGCCACATAGCAGTAAATATTTGAAATAATTTCAGTGATACGCATTTCACAGTCCTAACAAATAGTTTGAAATCAAAGAATTTCAAATGTATTTATCAGTCATGAGATGATTTGAGCAAAACTCATAAGAGTTTTGCCCAAGTTCCAAATCATTTCTTAAACTTTTCTTTCACTGAATCAGCAGCAAGATTTAGTTGACTATCAAGCTCTCCACACTCAACAGCAGTCTTTATTGTATTCAGAGCAGTAATGAGTTCTTCACCACTACTGACTTCAATAGCATTCTTTCCTTTTGAAAATTCCAAAATACGACTGCCATACTTGATCTGAACGCAGACTTTGCCATTCTCGCCAACAAACCACATCTGACGAATTCTTTTCATTACTTCAACTGAACGAGTTTCTCC
>CAISYO010000129.1 GCA_903889745.1 uncultured Bacteroidota bacterium
AAAATATTTTTTATATATTTACAAAATAGATGGTTTCAAAAACAATAAGATTAGTTGCAACAACATTGTTAAAATATAAGAATAATATAACAGGGTGACCGAAAACTGTATAGAGTAGGTAAATAATTAAAACTAAAAAAAATGGCAGAACAAAAACCAGCTCAATCAAAAACTACAATGCTTTTAATTTGTTTTTTTATTGGATCGTTAGGAATACACAAGATGATGATGGGTTATGAAGATTGGTGGAAAAGACTAGTATTAACTCTTCTTTGCTTACCTGTAGGGATTATTTATAAATGGATTGATTTAATTAAAATCTTACAAGGTAAATTAGTAATGGCTGATGGTAGAGATTTAGTATAAATTGCTACTTACAAATTTATAGAAGCAGGATTATTCCTGCTTTTTTTTTAATTATGATACCTTGCCCTTATAAATATTACTTTGGAATAGAATGCTTAGGCTGCGGAATGCAAAGATCTTTTTGGTCTTTAGTGGAGTTTAATTTTATTGACTCATTTAAATATTTTCCAGCACTAATACCTTTAGGTATTTATTTAATTCTAGAAATTTTAATGTTATTTAAAATACAATTTTTTATGCATAAAAGTTGGTCAAAATATTTTGGAATTGGAGCATTAATCATACAAGTAATAACCTATATTTTAAGAATGTTAGACATTATTCCATGGACTTGTGAGTTAGATCATATATGTTAGTCCATCTATTTTGTTTACCTCAATTAATAATTTTATACAATGAAACAAGAAAACGAAAAATATTGCACTGAATGTGGTGCCTTAATTAATATTAAAGCTGAAATTTGTCCGAAATGTGGTGTTAGACAAACCAATCAACCAACACAATCATCATCTATTATTGATGATTTATCCGAACAAAAAAATAAATGGATTATTTGTTTAGTACTTTGTTGGTTTCTTGGTATTTTTGGTGCACATCGTTTTTATTCAGGACATATTACTATTGGTGTTATCCAATTATTAACTGTAGGAGGATGTGGTATCTGGAGTTTAATCGATTTTATTATCATAGTATCTGGTAATTATAAAGATGCACAAGGCAATCCTATAAAAATGGGTTAAAACAATAATTAAGTATCGTGCTAATTATAAAGTATATTGCAAACAATAAATATTTAGCAATTGTAGGCTTTTATTTATTATTCTCTACAGTGTTAAAGGCTTTAACAGACATTGATATTTGTATACCTTGCCTCTGGAAAACAATATTTAATTTTGAATGTCTTGGATGTGGTTTAACCACTGCTTTTATAAGTATTTTAAAGCTCGACTTTAAAAATGCCTACGAAACTAATTGGTTAATTTTTGTAATTATTCCTGTTGGAATTTATTATATAATACAAGATTTTGTTACATTCACAAGAAAATATAAAAATTAAGAGCTGTAATTAAATACAGCTCTTTTTATTTTAAATCCCCTAAGGAATCAACCATCACATATCGTTCAACAGTAAATCCTTCTGCGTACTCCACTCCTACTAGTCTTCCTAAATCTTTTGCACGGTATTGTATGCTTTCTAAAAAGTTTTTAGAGGCAATGGGTGTAACTGGCTCTTTAGAATTTGGATCATAAAATTGCGAACTATAAGCTTGAACAGCGTCCATTTTTTGAGTCATAAAATCTGAAATATCCACTACAAAATCGGGTTCAATAGTTTGCCATTGAATGTAATGATACACAACCTTTGGTCGCCAAGGACGTTGTGCATCTCCGTTGATTTCTGTTTTAATTTGAATCAATCCCGATAAAAAACAAGCATCGCTAACCAGCTTACTTCCTTTTCCATGATCAATGTGTCGGTCTTGTATGGCGTTGCACAATACAATTTCGGGTTGGTACTTGCGAATCATTTCAATCACCTTTAACTGATGTTTTTCATCATTCACAAAAAAACCATCTCGCATATCTAAATTCTCACGCAATGTGACACCTAAAATTTCGGCAGCCTTAGTCGCCTCTGTATTTCTAATTTCTACCGTTCCGCGTGTACCTAACTCACCACGAGTCAAATCGATTATTCCTACTTTTTTACCTAAAGAAATTTCTTTAGCAATCGTACCCGAACAACCTAATTCTACATCATCTGGATGTGCACCAAAAGCTAGTATATCTAATTTCATATCTTTTAATTTTGCCAAGAAGGCAGTAAGTTTTATTTCTGAACAGTGATTACTGACCACTGAACACTATAATATTTCGCATTGTCATGGATTTATTTTCTGTTTCCAAAAATTCCATTTCAGGATTACTATCTTTTGTAATGCCGCAACCCACATAAATATTCACAGCATCATTTACAACTTCTAAACAGCGTAAATTTACAAATAAATCGGTTTGATTGTTTGAATTATATTCGCCTAAAAATCCTGAATAATACGTTCTATCAAATACTTCATTTTTTTGAATAAAATCTATTGCAAAATTCTTTGGCAATCCACAAACTGCGGGTGTTGGGTGTAAGGTCGTAATCAAATCTAATGCAGAGAAATCATCCGTCAATTGTCCGGTAATTATTGATTTCAGATGTGCTAAATTACCTGCTTTTATCGTTTTAGGTTCCGAAACTATTAGATTTTTTACTTTGGAAGCTATTTCAGAAACAATAAAATCGGTTACAAATTGCTGTTCTTCAATTTCTTTGGTATTCCAAATTATAGATTCAGAAAATAATTGTGTTCCAGCCAAGGCAACTGTTTCAAACTGATTTTGATTTATTTTTACTAATCGTTCTGGCGTTGCTCCCATCCATAATCCAATTTTCGGATGAAAAAATAAATAGCGAAAGGCAGTTGGATACGTCGCAATTAAGTTCTGAAAGGTCTCTACAAGAGATATTTGCTCTTTCAAAACGATTTTTCGTGATAAAACTACCTTATCGAATGCACCATTTTGAATTGCAGCAATTCCTTTGGAAACTAAATGTTCAAAAGCCTCTTTTTGATTGGCTTCAGAAGTAAATTTATCGGCTGATTTCTGCTCTAAATTTTCAAAATTTCCTTGTGAGAAAGCACTAATTTCTGTTGGTATACATATTTTTACACCTGCATCAAAAGGCATAAATATAAAGCCTGATTGATCTGAAAAGGCAATGATTTCATTAGTTTGTTGTACTTGTAAGTTCCAAATAGATTCATTTGGTTTAACATAACAAACAAAAGGTTTTTGACCTGATAAAAGTGTGCTTATTTCTTCAAAAAGTTGCATTATTGTCTTCTTGATAAAACCATATTAGTCAATTTACAAAGCGAAATTAATTTTCCCTCTTCATCAACGATTCTAATTTCCCACAAATGAATACTAGCGCCTTTATGAATAATTTTAGCCGTAGCAGTTACCATACCTTCTCGTTTACTTTTTAAATGATTGGCCGAAATTTCAATACCGCGCACTTCCTGTTTTTCAGGATTAACAAACATTAATGAAGCTGCACTTCCCACACTTTCTGCTAAAGCCACTGTTGCCCCACCGTGTAACAACCCCATTGGCTGATGCACTCTAGGATTTACAGGCATAGTTGCCGTTAAAAAATCTTCACCAGCATCGGTGTAAACTATATCTAATGTGTTCATCAATGTGTTTTTACTCCATTCATTACACAATTGCAACATGGTATCTCTATCAAACATGGTTTTATTTTTTTTGTAAAATTAATCATTATTGCTAGAATAATATAGAATATTTTTCGTTTTAGTAGATGATAATTGCTGATTTATTTTTTAAAAAATCAAATTAATAAGTACATTTACAAAAATTACACCATACATGCGTCGTTTATTACTTTTAATCTTAGTTGGATTTGCCGTATCGTTAACTTCATGTCGAAATGATTTTGAGTTTGAATCAAGTACCGGAAACCTTAGTTTTTCAAAAGATACTGTTTATTTAGATACTGTTTTTACGAACATCGGTTCAAGTACATATACCTTAAAAGTATATAATAAAAGTGATAAAAATATTTCAATTCCAAAAGTACAATTAGCCAAAGGCGAAGCTTCAAAATACCGAATGATGGTTGACGGAATGCCTGGAAAAGTGTTTGATAATGTTGAATTATTAGCAAAAGATAGTATGTTTATTTTTATTGAAGTTACCGCTAATGTAATTGATGCTAATACTACTGATTTTCTGTATACTGATCAAATATTATTTGGAGAAGGATCGAACACTCAAAAAGTGGAATTGGTTACTTTAATTCAAGATGCTTATTTTATTTATCCTGGAAGAGTTCAAAATCCTGATGAAAGTTATACATATGACGAATTAAACTTAGGTCTTGATGGTGATGGAAATCCAGTTAGAATTCGTGGTCGTTTTTTAGAGGAAAGTAATCCAACGAACGGAAATGAATTGCATTGGACCAACGAAAAACCTTATGTTGTGTATGGATATGCGGCAGTTCCTTCTAATAAAACACTTGTTGTTGATGCGGGCGCTCGAGTACATTTTCATGCCGAATCGGGTTTAATAGTTGCCAATAATGCTTCCATTCATGTAAATGGAGCGCATTCAACCACAGCAGCACTAGAAAATGAAGTAATTTTTGAAAGCGATCGTTTAGAACCTGATTTTTCTGAAGTTCCTGGTCAATGGGGAACCATTTGGCTCACTCAAGGAAGTACTAACAATCAACTATCAAATTTAACGATAAAAAATGCAACAGTAGGTATTTTAGTTTCTGGAAATGATGGTACTCCCTCACCTACTCTTGCCCTTGAAAATACACAAATTTACAATTGTTCAAATGTTGGTATTTTAGCCCGAACTGGTAATATTGAAGGAAAAAATTTAGTCATTAACAAATGTGGTCAAGCTTCGTTTGCTGGAAGTTTTGGGGGTAGTTATGAATTTGTTCACTGTACTTTTGCAAATTATTGGTCGCGTCCTAACCAAACGGCAGTTGCCTTAGACGATTTCATACAAACTTCTTCTGGTTATATAATTGAACCACTGACTAAGGCAAATTTTAAGAATTGTATTATTTATGGTTCCAGTAACTTATCAATAAATCTACAAAAGAAAGGAACAACAACACCTTTTAATTATAATTTTGATCATTGTTTACTAAAATTTGTAGATTATAGTAATTTGTTTACTTCCAATCCATTATATTTATTTTCAAACACTAATTTATACACTTCATGTCTCATTGCAACCAATAGCTCCATAAATAAACCTGATTTTGAAAATCCAACAAATAACTTGTTGAAAATTGGAGAAAATTCTGCAGCTAAAGGCACTGCAAAAACACAATATTCAACCTTTAATGATCTATTAAATCAGAATAGAACTGGAGCAACGGATATGGGTGCATACAATTGGGCCTTGTTTGATTAAATTTTATATTTTCGTAGGCGTTAAATTTTGTTTGTTCAAACAATTAAAATAAATTTGCACTTACAAACAACAACACACCCGAGGCGAAGCCGAATTGTATGGAGCGCAGCGGAATAAAATAACTACACAATGATTCATTTCTTCGGAAACCAATCCAACACCGTTTTTGCTGTACAAACGCAAAACAACTTATCGACTGAAGACACCAATAAATTAAACTGGCTTTTTGGCAACGCACATAAAATAGAAAAATCCGTACTTGCGGATTTTTTTGTTGGACCTCGTGCCGCTATGATTACGCCTTGGAGTACAAATGCCGTTGAAATTACTCAAAATATGGGTATTTCAGGAATTATTCGTATTGAAGAATTCCAGAAAGTAGCGGCTGATTTTCAAGATTTTGATCCGATGTTGTTTCAAAAATATACAGAATTACATCAAGAAATTTACACCATACATATTCAACCTGAACCTATTTTAGAAATTGACGATATTGCATCGTACAACAAAACAGAAGGTTTGGCATTGAGTGCTGAAGAAGTCGATTATTTAAACAATCTTTCAACTAAATTAGGTAGAAAATTAACCGATTCTGAAATTTTTGCCTTTTCACAAGCCAATTCAGAACATTGTCGTCATAAAATCTTCAATGGAACTTTTATTGTAGATGGCGAAGAAAAACCAACATCGCTATTCAAATTAATTAGAAAAACATCTGAAACCAATCCTAATGATATCGTTTCGGCATATAAAGATAATGTGGCTTTTGTTAAAGGTCCAAAAGTAACACAGTTTGCACCAAAAAGTGCAGATAAACCTGATTTTTACGAAGAAAAAGAATTTGATTCGGTACTTTCGTTAAAAGCAGAAACACATAATTTTCCTACAACTGTTGAGCCTTTTAATGGCGCAGCAACGGGTTCGGGAGGAGAAATTCGTGACCGTTTAGCGGGTGGACAAGGTTCATTGCCTTTAGCAGGAACAGCGGTATATATGACTTCTTATTCTCGTTTAGCAGAAAATCGCCCTTGGGAAAACGATATGACAGTTCGCCCTTGGTTGTACCAAACACCAATGGATATTTTAATTAAAGCCTCAAACGGAGCATCCGATTTTGGAAATAAATTTGGGCAACCCTTAATTACAGGTTCTATTTTAACGTTTGAACACGAAGAAGCAGCGCGCAAATTAGGTTACGATAAAGTAATTATGCAAGCCGGTGGAATTGGGTATGGAAAATTAGACCAAGCGATAAAAAAGAAACCAACTGCAGGTGATAAAATTGTCATTCTGGGTGGAGAAAATTATAGAATTGGAATGGGTGGTGCCGCCGTTTCTTCAGCAGATACCGGTGCTTTTGGTTCAGGAATTGAATTAAATGCAATCCAACGTTCCAATCCAGAAATGCAAAAACGTGCCGCCAATGCCATTCGTGGGTTGGTGGAAAGCGATAACAACCCGATAGTTTCTATTCACGACCACGGTGCCGGTGGACATTTAAATTGTTTATCGGAATTGGTGGAAGAAACAGGAGGTTTAATTGATTTAGATAAATTACCTGTGGGCGACCCTACGCTTTCTGCGAAAGAAATTATCGGAAACGAATCGCAAGAAAGAATGGGATTAGTTATTGGTCAAAAAGACATCGAAACGTTACAACGTATAGCCGATAGAGAACGTTCGCCAATGTATGAAGTGGGTGATGTAACTAACGACCATCGATTTACTTTTGAATCAAAATCGACAGGTTTAAAACCAATGGATTATGCTTTGGAAGACTTTTTTGGAAGTTCGCCAAAAACCATAATGAACGACAAAACAATTACAAGAAATTATAGTAATTCAGAATATAATACAAGTGAAATTCCAACCTATTTAAATCAGGTATTACGATTAGAAGCCGTAGCTTGTAAAGATTGGTTAACCAATAAAGTAGACCGTTGTGTAGGTGGAAAAGTTGCCAAACAACAATGTGCAGGTCCTTTACAATTGCCTTTAAATAATGTAGGTGTAATGGCTTTAGATTATAAAGGAAAAGAAGGAATTGCCACTTCTATTGGGCATGCTCCTATTTCAGCTTTAATTGATCCGGTAGCAGGAAGTAGAAATGCTATTGCAGAATCGTTATCAAATTTAGTTTGGGCACCATTAAAAGACGGTTTA
>CAISYO010000130.1 GCA_903889745.1 uncultured Bacteroidota bacterium
AATAGAATTAGACAATTTTATGGTTTGTTCGCTTGTACTTCCGTTGGCATAAATTAAATTAAACAAGCCGTTTTTGGTAAATAATCCAAAACCAAAACCCAATCCTAACAGTTTGTCATCAATATCAGATGTTTTATCTTGAAAATAGCCATAATCGGTTATGGAATGAACGTATAAATTTGGCGCTACTAAATAACGATATTCGGCGATAATTCCACTAAATACATTTGCTTGTAAACTATTTTCGTTAAAACCTCTTATCGAGTTTATGCCGCCAAAGCGATACAATTCGTTAATGATATAAGAATCACTTTGTAAGTAGTAGGATTGATTTTTTATGAAAATACTATTTTTCTGATTCAATTCGAAATAATGACTAAATTCGAGTTGACCAAAAAACTGATTTGATTTTGCACTCGAAATAGTTCTGTTTCCTAGTCCAACTTTAGCAATCACTTTTGTTTGTTCCGGAAAAATAAAATTATCAGTTGCAAAATTTACGTTTTCAAAACTCGAAGTAAAGAAAGTATTCGTAAAATCGTTCAAACTAAACGAATTGGTGTTTTGAATATCAACCGAATTTGTTTTTTGGTAACCCAAATACGCTTTGGTGTTGTATGAGAAATAATAGCCTAAATTTAAATCGGTAATTGTATTCTGAAAAGTAGAATCTTGTTTAAAAATTCGAAGATTTGCTTTAATTCCAATCGGACTTTTAAATAGATACGGAATTTCGGTTCCTAAATTAAATGAAGTTTGGCTGTTACCATCATTTTTCCAATACAAATTAAATTTTTCGCCCGAATTCAAAATATTCTGCAATTGTAAATCTAAATAGCCGTTAAATGTCAACTTGCTTTTATCATCGTTTGAAAATCCAATAAAACCATCAAATTTATTAGGTTTCGATTTTTCTAAATACACAAAAACCTTGGTTGAATCGGTTGTGAATAAAATTTCAGGATATTTCAGCTGATTTACAAATTGTAGTTTGTTAAATTCTTCATTAATCTGTTTTAAATTTTCTTGATTAAATGTTGCTTTCTTTGCTTTTTTGGTAATCGCTTTTTTAATTCCTGTCGGAAATTTATCATAACCAACAATTACTATATCGGTAATTTTTCGTTTCGAATTGAGTTTTAGTCGTAATTCAGAAAATAAATTATGACCAATTTTCCGTTGATTAATTAATTGCAAATTTGCTAACGAATAGCCTTTCTTTTCTAATAGGGCTATTTTGTTTTTCATTAAATTTTCAACTTCACTCATAGCGATTACCAAAGTGTCTTGCTCTAATTGCAATAGCGATTTTTCATCGGCAGAAAGTTTACCTATATATATAGTATTGTTTTTTGTAAAATCTCCCAATTTATATTCAAAGACAAAACTACTATCATTCACCTTTTTTTGTTCTAGAAGCAACCAATCTAAAAAACCTTGTTGCGTTAATTTGCTTTCAAAACGTTGCTGTTCTTTTAAAAGTGAAGCAACAGAGTTGTGTTTAAACACATATGCAATACTGTCTATAGTTTTGCGCTCTTGTTCAGAAGCCCCTTCAATTTTTAAATAGAAGTTTTGCCCCAATGAAAATTGGAACCAAAAAAACAATGTAAAACTTAAGAGTAATTTCATAGCAGTAAAGAAACGAAAAAAAGTAAAATAAATTTTATATCCAATTTGTCATTCTATCCCAAAGCTTCGAGATGATTCAGAATCAGGAGCGAATGGCTCGGGAATTTTTGGTTTCCATATTCCCGCTGTCCGCACTACATGGTAGTTTGCTTCCATCGGGGCTGGCTTGAATTTGTCTTTCTTTTTTGTAACTCAATACAAATCAAAACACTACAAAAATCAATAAGTATTGAAAATTAATATATTATGATTTGGAAAGTAAAAAATAATTCCTACATTTGCAACCCCGTAAAAAGCGGGAATTTTAAACAATAAAAATTTTTAGTATTTAATTATGCCAACAATTCAACAATTAGTAAGAACAGGGAG
>CAISYO010000131.1 GCA_903889745.1 uncultured Bacteroidota bacterium
AACGGAAGCATTGTGAACACTGCCGTTTCCAATCATATAGAAACATTTAACGGGCAAGATATTTTACAAGCAAATGGAAACGGAAATGTTGCTATAAGAACCCTCTTGCCGCTTAACTCAACCACAACAAGAATTGGAGGAGCTGGTTATGAGTTTTATGTTGACGGAATAAATTATCCGTTGGGTGTTACTCCCGATACTATTCATACTACACCCGGAGCATGGCGCATTGAAGTAGCTCCAACAACAATTATTGACAGTTTAATCTTTCTTCACACCATAGATATTGGTGACAATTTAAATGCTTCTGTTGCTGGTGGTATTGCACAACAAAACCCTTATACCATCGGCGTTGATTGGACTAATACACTTTTCTTTTTTAATGCTGTTGGAGATACGAATGCTTTGTATCAGGTAATGAATAATGTTGCAGGAAGCAGATCAGTAAAAATATTTGGTGCTGATTTAGTTCCCACTCAACTGTATGATGTATTGGTTGACAATGCCGTTGTAAATTCCCTTAACACTGACAGCGTTGGTGTTTTAGAAACAACCATTTTGTTAGCAGCAGGTAATCATAAAGTTGAAATTAACAACACAACTACCTCCGTTCCTTCAATAAATAATAATAGTGCAGCAATAATCGTTTTTCCAAATCCAACAAAAAACGAATTAAATATCATTACAAATAACTTGTTGAATTCAGAAATTGAGATTTCAAATTTGATGGGAGAATTACTAATCAAAACAACTAACACATCAAAGATTGATGTTTCAGATTTTAGTGCTGGTGTTTATATTCTAAATGTAAAGCAAGGAGTTAATGTTTACAATTATAAATTTGTGAAAGAGTAATTCGCAAATACAAACAACAATGCAATGAATGTAAATCTTTCAAACAACTTTTTATGCGTGCTTCAAACTGCTGTGCTTAGGACTAACAGCAAGGCAGCAAATAACAGCACCGAACCAAAAGGCGGGGTTTCGTGCTCTAAAGACAGATTTGTGGTAACAGGAACTTTTGTACTTTTATTCAACATTTGTGGTGAATCGCCCGCCCTTCGGGTAGTTGCAAAACGTTATATGCCATTTTACACAACCGAAATAAAAACATTAAATTGAAAACAATAAACGTTACAAAAGGACAGATTCTACAAAGAAGTGGTGAACTAAACACAAAAGTGTTTAGGGTTGAAAGTGGCTTGATGCGCAGTTACTCCATCGACAATAAAGGGAAAGAACATATTTATATGTTTGCATCAGAAAACTGGATAATTGGTGATAATTGCGAAACCAATGTCCCTTGTGATTTATTTATAGATGCAATAGAAAATTCAATAATTACTGTAACCGACAAAGAATTTTCAAAACAAAATTCAAATAATAATTCACTATTTAATAGACTTGCTGTTTTACAAAAGCGCATCATTATGTTAATGAGTTCATCTGCAGTTGAACGTTACCAACATTTTGTAGAAACATATCCTGATATAATTCAAAGAGTACCTCAAAAAATGGTTGCTTCCTATCTTGGCATTACTCCAGAAGCATTAAGCAGGGTAAGAAAAGAAATATCAAAGAACAAATAAAATACAAAATCACTTCTTGACCTACATCAATGCACAGCTTTTTTAATGACAGCTTCTTTGTTCTATGTTAAACAATTTAGTTTTGCAGTTTTGGTTGATCAACATTGTTACTTTCCGCTTTCACAACCTTGAATTATTAAACGATTTAAAAATTATTATTACAAAATTAAATGAATTATAATGGAAATAGGAATAGATAGTTTTGCCATAAATTCCAAGAATTCAGGAATTTCAAATGCACAAGCAATGAATGAATTATTGGAACGCATTGAATTAGCAGATCAAGTTGGTTTAGATGTTTTTGGCATAGGCGAACATTACCGAAAAGAATTTTTAGATTCGGCTCCTGCTATTATTTTAGCAGCTGCTGCTTCGCGTACCAAACAAATTATATTAACAAGTGCTGTTACGGTGCTTAGCGTTGCTGATCCAGTGCGTGTATTTCAAAATTTTTCAACGTTAGATTTAATCTCAAAAGGTCGGGCTGAAATTGTTGTTGGTAGAGGTTCATTTACAGAATCGTATCCACTATTTGGACAAAGTTTAAATGATTATGATGAGCTATTTAAAGAGAAACTAGATTTGTTATTGAAAATTAGAGAGAATGAATTTGTGACTTGGTCAGGTGAATTTAGACCTTCATTAAACAACCAAGGCATATATCCTCGTCCCTTACAAAATCAACTTCCTATATGGCTTGGCGTTGGTGGCACGCCCGCTTCATTTATAAGAGCAGGCGAATTAGGATTGCCATTAATGGTAGCTGTTATTGGTGGCGAAACATATCGATTTAAACCATTAGTTGATTTATACAAACAAGCAGGTGAAAAAGCTGGTTTTTTACCTGAACAATTAAAAGTTGGACTTCATTCGCTAGGTTATGTGGCAAACAGTAAAGCCGAAGCTATTGATGATTATTATCCAGGCTATGCCGAAATGTTTACGAATCTTGGAAAAGAAAGAGGCTTTTCAGCGGTAACAAAAGAAAGATTTGATGCACAAAACGGAGATTTGGGTGCTTTACTTGTTGATAGTACTGAAGCCGTTGCCGAAAAAATTGTGCGACACAGTAAAGCACTTGGAGGGATTTCAAGATTTACTTTTCAAATGGATGCTGGACTTACACATAAAAAACTCATGCAATCTATTGAATTGATTGGAACAAAAGTTTCACCTTTAGTAAAATTAAGGAAGTAGTATTGTCTAATAATTCATAATTCACTTCTTGACCTGCATCAATGCACAGACTTTTTAAAGACTGCACCTTTGTATTTTAACTAACACTTTAATAGTATGCAAGAAATGAAAAAAGCTCTAATTAGTGGCGGAACTTCTGGTGTTGGACTCTCTATAGCTAGGCATTTAATTGCTTCCAACTATAAGGTAGTTATTATTGGAAGCAATGGTTCAAAAGGAAAACGCATTGAAGCTTCTTTGAATGAACAGTATCCTAAACAAGTCGAATTTGTACAATTAGATTTAAGTAATCTAAGGGAAACTAAAAAATTTACAACTGATTTTATCAGCAAAAATGCGAAGTTGGATTTACTAGTAAATACCGCTGGCATATTTTCCCAAAAAAGAATTGTAACCAATGAAGGCTTTGAAAAGACTTTTGCTGTTGGCTATTTAAGTGCTTATCTACTTTCTACTCAATTTGCTGGAATCCTAGAAA
>CAISYO010000132.1 GCA_903889745.1 uncultured Bacteroidota bacterium
AATTGAATTAGGAATCACTGGTGGTGAAGAAGATGGTGTTGACAATTCCGATGTGGATAGTTCAAAATTATATACCCAACCCGAAGAAGTAGCTTATGCTTATGAAGAATTGATGAAAGTAAGTCCGAGATTTACCATTGCAGCTTCTTTTGGAAATGTTCATGGTGTTTACAAACCAGGAAATGTAAAATTAACACCAAAAATTCTTAAAAATTCGCAAGAATACGTTCAAAATAAATTCAATACCAATGCTAATCCTGTAGATTTTGTTTTCCACGGGGGATCAGGTTCTACTATTGAAGAAATTAGAGAAGCTATTGGATACGGAGTTATTAAAATGAACATTGATACCGATTTACAATTTGCATTCACTGAAGGAATTCGTGATTATATGGTAAACAAAGTAGATTATTTAAAAACACAAATTGGAAGCCCAGATGGAGCTGACAGTCCAAATAAAAAACACTACGACCCAAGAAAATGGGTTCGTGAAGGAGAAGTTACGTTCAACACAAGATTAGAACAAGCTTTTGCCGATTTGAATAACGTGAATACTTTATAAGCAGGAAGTTTGAAGTTTGAAGCAGGAAGTATTCTTCCCTCTTCCCTCTTCCTTCTTCCAACCAAAATTTAAAATTATGGCTTGGTTTAAAAGAAAAGAAAAAGGAATTACCACAGCAACCGAGGACAAAAAAGATGTTCCTAAAGGATTGTGGTACAAATCACCAACAGGTAAAATTATTGACCAAGATGAATTGGCGAGAAATCTTTGGGTAAGTCCAGAAGACGATTACCATGTTCGTATTGGTAGTAAAGAATATTTCGAAATTTTATTCGACAACAACGAATTTAAAGAACTTGATGCAAAATTAACATCAAAAGATCCTTTGAAATTTGAAGACACTAAAAAATACAGTGATCGTTTAAAAGATGTAATGGGTAAAACCAAATTGAATGACGCGATTAGAACAGCCGTTGGAAAATCTAAAGGGAAAGACCTTGTGGTTTCTTGTATGGATTTTGCGTTTATTGGTGGTTCAATGGGTGCTGTTGTAGGTGAAAAAATTGTAAGAGCTATTGATTACTCCATTAAAAATAACATTCCTTTTGTTTTGATTTCAAAATCTGGAGGAGCCCGTATGATGGAAGCAGCCTACTCGTTAATGCAATTAGCAAAAACTTCGGCAAAACTGGCACAATTAGCAGAAGCAAAAATACCTTACATTTCATTATGTACAGACCCAACAACTGGTGGAACAACAGCTTCTTATGCAATGCTTGGCGATATTAATATTGGCGAACCTGGAGCTTTAATTGGCTTTGCTGGACCTCGAGTGGTAAAAGACACCACCGGTAAAGAGTTGCCAGAAGGATTTCAAACTTCAGAATTCTTATTAGAACATGGATTTTTAGACTTTATTTCACCTAGAAAAGAATTGAAAGATAAAATCAACTTGTATATTGATTTAATTCAAAATCAAGAAGTTAGATAATAAAAAATCCCGTTAGTAATTCTAACGGGATTTTTTTAAAAGGCTGCACGTAACGCTAAAATAAAGTTTTTTCCAGGTGATACTATTCCAGAACTATAGGGTCTATAACGCTGATCTGTTATGTTTTCTAAACCTGCCGTTAGTGTAAAATTCTTATTTAGCTTATACATCGATTTTAAATTCAAGGTATACCAGCTAGGAGAATAAGGATTTCCATTACCATCAATTGCGTAAATTTCTTTTTTGCTTTTTTCTTCTTCGGCTAAATCATCAAAACCTACTTCATCACTAAATTGCATATTGAATTCTAAATCGAGCTTTGAATTCGCATAACCAATTCTTGAAACACCAAAAAAAGGTGCTGCATGTCGAGACGGACTTTTATCGCCATTGTCTAATTCTTCTTCTCCTTTTTGGAAATTTAAATCGGTAGAAAATCGAAAACCAGAAGGCATTTTTACCTCAACACCTGCCTGAATTCCATATACATTTGCTTTAGCTGCATTTTGAATAGCCTGCACTTGACTTAATTCGCCGTCATACATAATTTGAGAAGCACCATTTAAAGTAAAATCTCTTCTAACTAATGCGTTATCGAGCAATGTGTAATATGTAGAAAAATCAATTTTTACATATTTACCAATTTGTTTTGCAATATTTAAATCCATATTGTAAGCATATTCAGCTTCTAAATCAGGATTTGGAATAACAACCGAGCCAGGCTCAGAATCAAATACCTTTCCTACATCGTCTATATTTGGCGAACGAAAGGCTGTTGCTACATTTGAACTTATGATCCATTGATTGTTTGGTCTAAACACAAACCCAGCACTACCAGTTAAAGATCCATTATTAATAGTTGCTGAAGTAAATGGAAACCGATAAAACGTGGTATCAAAATCTGCATTCAAAATAAATACATTGTATCGCAAACCCGTTTGAATTTTTGTTTTATCAGATACTTTATATTGATTATTAAGATAAACTCCTAAGGATTGCCAGGTTGCTTGTGGATATCTTGATGGTCCATCTTGACTTATTCCAGCGACAATGTTTTGATTAATTCCGGTTGAAATTACATCGTTTAATACATATTCAACACCATATAAAATATTATTTTTAGTTGTTATTGCTTTAGTAAAATCGGCATTAATTGAATACGCATGAACTTTTTCGGTTCTAATTTCACGATTCGGATTATTAATATTTCTACTCATTCTACTTTCTTCGAAAAACTGATAGGCAAATCGAAATGCCATTTCATCAAACAGTTTAGATTTAGATTGATGCATTATGTTTAAATTATTCATGATCCATTTTTGTGGACCATAATTAAACTCGCCATACCGAGGTAAACCAGCATTAGTATATCGAATATGTCGATCATAGCGCGAATAGCTAGAAGTTTCTGAAAAATGTAATCCATATTGAAAATCCCATTTTTCATTAGGTTTAAACCGAACTTTTTGCATCAAATTAATTTGTGAATAGGCCGTGGGTTTTTGAACCAATGGATCGTAATTAGTGACAACAACATCAGTTCCATTTTGTCTTTGTACATAAAATGGACGTAAATATTCATCAGGTCCATGTGAACCCATGCGCAAATCACCAAAATCATTTGAACTAAAACTGGTAATAGTTGCCCAATTTTCCCAACCAACATTCACATCAAAATGACCTGTTTTTTCATTATTAGCTGAGGAAAATCGAGAAACGGCATTTCCTGAAATTTTTGATTTAGAAGTAGCAGAAAATTGAGGAGTCAACGTTTGAAAACTCATTACCCCACCAATGGCGTCGCTTCCATACATCACAGAACCTGGACCAAATACTACTTCTGTTTGTTCTGTAGCAAAAGGATCCAAAGAAATCACATTTTGAATATTTCCACCTCTAAAAATAGCAGTATTCATTCTTACACCATCAATTGCATACAATAATCGATTAGTAGCAAATCCTCTGATCATAGGACTTCCTCCGCCTTGCTGACTTTTTTGCATGAAGACTTTTCCAGATATGGTTAATAAATCAGCTGCCGTTTGCGGATTATGTAAAGCTACTTTAGTTGGTAAAATAACACTCACTTTTTGCGGAATATCTTTACTATTTTGTTTCCATCGGTTAGCCGAAATTACAACTTCTGAAAGCTCTTTACTTGGCTTTATGGAATCTTGTTCTGTTTGAGAAAATGCAACAACAGAACAGAGGAGTAATATATATTGGATGATTTTTTTCAATTTGGAAATTCTAGTCTCCAAATATACAAAAAAGTGGGTTACATTCCGCTTCGTATCGCTTCAACAGGATCTAATTTTGAAGCTGAAATAGCAGGTATAATTCCGGCTATTAATCCAATAAAGGCCGCTAAACCTGAGCCTAATAGCATGTTTGAAGCGCTTAAAACAAACTCAAAATCTAATGTATTGGATAAAATGAGCGCTATTATCCAAACTAGAAACATTCCAATTAATCCACCAATTAACGATAATATTACGGCTTCAAACAAAAACTGAAATAAAATGAATTTATTTTTTGCGCCTAATGCTTTTTGAATTCCTATCAAATTGGTACGCTCTTTAACCGAAACAAACATGATGTTAGCAATTCCAAAACCACCCACTAATAAAGAAAATGCACTGATACCCCAACCAATGGCGTTCATTTGACCTATTATGTTATCAATAAAATCGGTAAATCCAGAAAGTACATTCATAAAGAAATTATCAATTTCACCGGTTTTAACACCTCTATGCACTCTCAATTTTTGTGCTAATTCGGCTTTAAATTCTTCAATATCAATTCCTTTCTCTGGTTTAATTAGAATAGCAGCGCGCAACGCATCATTTTCATCACCGTACATTCTTCTCAAAAAATTAACTGGGAAAAATACTGCAACGTCATTACTATCGCCAAACATGCCTTGACCTTGTTTTTTTAATACACCAATAACCGTAAGTTTTTGTCCGTATAAACGAATTTTCTTTCCAATAGGATCGGTATTTTCAAACAAGCCATTAGCTACTTCACTTCCAATTACAATTACTGGACTTCCAGAGTTTGACTCGGATGCATTAAACAAACGACCCGTTTCTATTTTAATTGGCTCAATATCAAAAAAGTCTTCAGTAGAAGGTTTTACACGTATTGAATTAACTGTTTTGGATTCAAATTTGACACTTTCGTTTCGGGCAAAGAAATTAAACGAAATTTTATCAATACTTGGTATACTTTTTTTCAAAAATTCAAACTCATCGTAGGTTACTTTTGGAAATTGTTCCCGTTTCCATCGTGGTACTTCAGAAGGTCCAAAAGAAAAATTCATCAGATAAATGGTATTCATATCCATATCGCTCAAATCTTCTTTGATTTTTTTATCCATAGAATCTACGGCAGCTAAGACTGCAATAATTGAAAAAATTCCGATGGTAACTCCTAACAATGAAAGAAGCGTACGCAATTTATTATTGCGCAAAGCATTGATTGCAAAGCTGAAACTTTCTGAAAGTAAACGTAAATATAAAAGCATAAATAATGAGCTATATAGTATAAGTAGATTAAATCTAAAAATGTTACAGTTTAAGCCATAAAAATACCCCAAAATAGTATTTAACTTTTTTGGGGCACAAAAAATGAATTTCATTTTTTCTAACTTCAAATATATTTATTCGACTACTATTTTTTTAGTTTGATATACATTTTGAATGTCTTTAATTTTTACTAGATAAATACCTGTACCAAGATTTTCAACATTAATTTCTTGATTTGCAGCAACAGAATTATAACTTGCAACTAATTGCCCTGTAATAGTATATACCTCAACGCTAGAAACGGCTTGATTTATTGCAAAACTGTTTTTAACCGGATTTGGATAAATACTAATTTCTGTTTTAAAAGCATTGAAATCTTCCGAACTTAAAGTAGATGGCTTATTACCAAAAACTCTAAAACCACCTGCTTCTATATTAAATGTTTGACTAGTTGAAGTTACATCTACACTAGAATTATCCATTAAATTTACCCAATTTCCTATAAATGGGAATCCGCCTAAACTTGCTGCACTATCCGTAAAATTTGTTAATACAATTACATAACTCAAACTAGATGTTTGTGAGGTAGAAGTCCAAATATCCAATCTTGGTCTTGAGCTGTTAGTCATATTCCAGGAAAATTGACCATTTTCAAAAACTGGGTTTTCTATTCTTAATTTAATCATTTTCGCCCAATCATTATAAACCACTGACCTTTGAGCATTAGTTAACCAATTTTCTACCCATTGAGGTTGAGGTTTGGTATCTAGTTTACAATCTGGGTTTGTAAAAGATACATTACCATTGGTACAAGTCCATAAAGATTTATCCCACCCTAATGCACCAAAATGCCAAATCATTTTAGGACCAGGAACCAATAAATGTACAGCTCCTTGTGCTGAAAGTCTTTTAAGAGCTTTAGTTAAATTACCCTGTGTTTGCCCTGCTTCGGTAATTGCTTTATAGATTACTCTTTCTTCATCATGACTTTCTGCATAACCTACAAATCTATCATTAGCACCTGTAACTCCTAATAAATTTGCTCCATTCCCTTTTATTAAATTAGCATAAGGATCTGTCATTTTTCTCCATTGCATGATTCCTTTTCCTTCAGCTATTCTATAACCAGACCATTCATTTTCTTCATCACTAGAACCCCCAACGCCTAAATGTTCAAAAATACAATAAGAATTATTATCTGCTTCCCATTGTTTATCTGCATACCATTTTAGTTTGGCAACTCTATCAGATCTATACCCATTGGTACATGCTTCTTGACCACCTGCAACACCTGGAGGACATTGATTGGTAAATCCTTTGGTTAAGTCCCATCTGTAACCATCAATCTTAAATTCTTCAATCCAATGTTTTATGGCTCTTACAGAATAAGTATTGGTAAGATTATTGGGTTCTATAAAATGATTTAAGTCAGATCCTACACTGTATGAATGTGCATCTAATCTGTTAATATAAGGATTTTCTGTAGTTACTCTTGGGTAACCGTCAGACCATCCGTCATTGTTAGTGTCTAGCATCCAAATTCTTTCTAGTGGTGATCTACCAAAAACATGATTTAATGCAATGTCTAAAACCACTGCAATTCCGTTTTGATGACATAAATCTATAAATTGTTTTAACTTGGCTGGTGGACCATATCTTTTATCTAAAGCTAAATGATAAACAGTGTTGTAACCCCAAGATAAATTTCCTTCAAACTCCATTACTGGCATTAATTTGATAGCATTGATATTTAAGTTTTTAAAATAATTAAATTTATCTATTAAATCTTGAAATGTTCTATTAGAATCAAAATCTCTGACTAAAACTTCATAAAAAACTAAATCTTTAATAGCTGGTTTTTGAAAATTTAAAGTTGCTGCACTCCAATTGTAGGAACGAAAAGTATTAGTACCCGTTTGTATTACAGAAACTTCACGTTGTTGTCCTGGAGCAATTACATCGTAAACAGGTAAACCTGGATATACACCTAGTTGAATAATTTCTGGATCATCAAAAGGAGAAAGCACTAATGTAGAAAAAGGATCTGCTGTTTTTACAATTTTTGGTGAATTGGTTGGTACATTGGTATCATCACATACCCAATATTGAAAAGCATACCATTGCTCTGGAGTTAAACCAGATATTTCCAACCAAAATTTACCCGTTGTAGGGTCTTTTTTCATGGCATGACTTGATGTTGGTTGCCAGTTGTTAAAATTTCCTGCAACATACACAAAGTCTTTAAGTGGTGCATTTAAAACTAAAGTTGCTTTAGTATGATCTGAACTATAATTGATGCCGTCTAATTGATTTGCAGGTAAAGTTTGAGATACTGGTGTTATAGTTTTTATTGTTGAAAAATTATACGTTTTTGTTACACCACTTTGAGTTACTTCTAATGAATAATTATTAAAATCACCCCCAGAAGCATCAGCATAAGTATAACTAGGAGCTCCTGCACTTGCAGGTAAGTTATTTTGAGTATTTATTATAGTTCCATTTCTTTTTAAAACATAATTAGAAGTACTACCTGTGTGTCTTGCAGCAATGGTATAAGATGTAGAAAAAAGCTGATAATCACCTGCTACAATACCGTTAAGTAAAGTAACTTGATAGGAGCCAACGTTTAAGACAATATCTTGCGATTTTTTATCACCAGTTCCATTCTTTGCTTTAATTAAAAAGCCCACTTTTGCTACTTCTGTACTTCCAAAGAAATTAAAAACACTTGGGCTATAAGTAAAAGAGTAGGTGTCTGTAACAGCGTTATAGTTCATTAACTGACTGTTATTGGAATTGCTCCAATCTCCATTTCCACCAAAAGGAATGTTTGCATTTGCAGTATTTAATGCCCAAACCCATGCGTAGAGTTGGTTATTTGTAACACCCCAAGTAGTTTCATTAATTGAAGAACCATTAACTGTAATTGTTAACGCATTTGTTCCTTCAAAAGTAGGTGTAGGCGATATTGTATAGGTAACTGTTTGTTGTTGTGAAAAAACAAAACAGGGGATAAGTAGAAAAAGAGATAAAAAATTTTTCATAGGTTTTTCTTTATGTAAAAAAGGCTGACCGTTTGGCCAGCCTTTTTAATTTTAATATTATTATTGAGGTATAATGTTATAACTTCCGTCTAAATCATTAAACCAAACATTATAAGAACCTGTTGGAGCTGTAAATGGGAAATTATCACCCCCACCAGCAAGATATGAAGTACCATATAATTGGGTTGAACCATTATATCTCCATACATTAGACCAACCATCATTTGCTCTAATTAAAAATTCTTGGCCGTTTGTAAATGTTACACCTTGAGCATTCCATAAATGTGGATTATTTGGATCTTGAGTAAAATTGATTTCATTAGCATCACTCCAACCACCGATTGCTGCTCCAATAATACCCATTGTAGTATAAGTAGTACTAGATGTTGCATCAAATGGAGCTACTGTATAACTTCCACCTTGACCAACAGTTGTAAAAGTATACGTATAATATCCAGCAGTTGAAACATTAAAAGTGCCTGGATCGCTACCTCCTCCTGGGTTAACAGCTAAAGTACCTGTGCTATTAGTTCCCCATTGTGGTTGCCATTGTCCTAATACTTCTAGTAATTTGAAAGCACCCGCTCCAAAATAACCGGTATATACATATCTATTAGGCACGTTTTGATCTCTAAAAACCGGAGTATTATTATTGTTAGGATTCCATCCTGGAGTTGTGGCATCTCCTACAAAATATAAATTAGGAAATGACACACTATAAGGAGTTATAGAGACTGTAACTGGAGCAGATATTCTAGTTAAAACGGCACCACTTTGATTAGAATTTGTTGCTTTTATTCTTAAATTAACGTTCCCAGCAACACCAGGAGTCATACCAAGACCTAATGCAACAGCATTCAAGTCACCATGAGTAGTTGCTAAAGTTGCAAGATTAGTAACACTACCAATTGTAACAGGTGAAGCAAAATTTGTCCCTGCAATTGCTGCTTCAACAGCATAATTAATTGTCAATCCTAAATCAGAATTTAAAACTCCATCAGTCCAGTTTGTTGTTAAAACAACACTAGAAGTTGATCCAATAGATAACACAAAACTTGCATTTGCAGCAGGACTAGTAATTACTGGTGGATCAGTTGGATATGTTGTAACAAAATAAATAACTGAATTACTTACATCGCTTCCAGCTTTAATTCTCAAATAAATTGAAATATCTTTAAAGTTTGTTGCACCTGCATCGCGTATCGCTTCATTCAAATCAGCAACTGAAATGGTGAATTGCTTAGCAGGAGTTGTACCTATTTGAACAACATTTGTAAATGATTCAGTAAGTGACATTTCAACGATATAGCTTGAGCTAGTTGTAACATCATCAATCCAAGTTGCTGTTAAAGCTGGATTTTGTGATAATGCAAAATTTAAATAAACAGAGTTTATAGCTGGTTCTTGAAGAACAAATTCTGCATCAGGAGTCGTCATTACTAAACTTTGTTCGTCCTCACAAGAATTGAAAACAACAAATAAGGTTAGTAATAAAATGCTACTTATTTTTTTTATGTATAATTTCATTTTTACTAATTATTAAGATTATAAATTTAATGGAATCATAATATAATGACCTGTTAAATCATTAAACCAGATATCATAATCATCTTCAACAATAACTGGAATATTTCCTCCATTTAGTGTTGCAGTTCCTGAAAAAGAATTTGTAGCACCCCAAACAGATCCGCTATTTGTTAGAAAATTTAAATTTCCTGGAGTCAAACGAATATTATTTGCAAACCAAATATGACTATCGTGTGAAGATTGAGTCATTGCAGTTGTAGCACTTGATGTACCTTGCACAGACATTGATGTATAACTTGTAGCACCTGTTGTTGAATAAGGGGTAAAAGTAAACGTGTTATCCCCATAATTGATGGTAAACTTGTAATAACCTGCAGTTGCAATGTCGTTATTGTTATTTGGGAAAGTACCTGGATCACTTCCGCCACCAGGATTAACACTTATGCCAGATCCGTTATTTGTACCCCATTGTGGTTGCCATAAGCCTTTTTCTTCTAATACTTTGAATTGACCTACACCGAAATATCCCACAAAGTTATATAAGCTTGAATTAGCACTATCTCTAAACAATGGTGGATTATTGTTGTTATTATTCCATCCTGGCTGAGTAGCATTTCCTACTAAATAAAAATCTTTATAAGGATAATTAAAATAAGGTTTTACTCTAAATGAAATTACATTAGAAGATACAGGAAGACCTGATTGTGTTCCAATTGAAGAAACAACTCTTGCATAAACTGTATTCCAAGCAAATGGAGGTAAACCAATACTACCAACAGCAGCATTTAACTCAGCAACTGAGAATGTCAATGCAGTATTACTATTAATAGTACCTGCAGTATATGGATTAGCAAAATTTGCAGCACTTGAAATTTGAACAGCATAATTTACAACAGTTTGTTGTCCATAGTTAGCTCTCGTCCAATTAAATGTTACTGCTGGATTATTCCCATTTACGTTATCAAGTTCAATATCAGTAATAGTCAATGAAGACAATACTACTGGTGTGGTATCGTTTACAACGAAACCATCAAATTCATCTTCACATGCACTTAATAAAAAAAGTGCACATATTGATTGTATAAAAATTACTATTTTTTTCATATCGATTATTTATTAATATCCAGTGTTTTGAGTCAAATTCGGATTTGATGCTAAAGCCGCTTCTGGAATAGGGAAAACTTTTAAGTTAGCACTTATTGGAACTCCATTTATACCATTTCCTTTCCATGCCCAATTATAACTTCCTCCTGTATATTTTCCAAAACGGATTAAATCTTGTCTTCTGTGTCCTTCCCAATGCAATTCTCTTGATCTTTCGTCTAAGATAAAATCTAATGTTAAATCAGCTAAAGAAATATTTGCTGCGGTAGAACCTCCATTTGCTCTTTCTCTTAAATTATTGATATGACCTAAAGAAGTTGAATTAGCCGTTCCATCTTTTCTAACTTGTGCTTCAACCATCATTAATAATACATCTGCATATCTAAATAATGGAAAATCTGTTTCAACAAAAGTTGAACTTACACCTACAGCACCAGTTGAAGATATATTTGAGAACTTGCCTAAAACAAATCCTTGATCTTTATTTGAAATATCATTAATTTCAATATTTCTATTTGCAGAAATAATTGTTTTTCTTACATCAGAATTGTAAGCACCTCCGTCAAATTTTTGAACAAATTGCTTTCTTAGACGTAGGGCTCCTCCCCATCCACCAACACCAAACTGAGATCCATTACCCTCTAATGACCCTACTTGACCGTTGATGATAACAGTAGTTGGTCCATAATTTTGAGTAACTTCACCATTTGATTGTAACGTGAAAATCATTTCATTTGATGTATGATTATCTGCTTTAAAATTATTCAAATAATTTAAATTCAATGTATAGCCACCTGCCATTATTGCATTGCATTTATCAATACATTGTTGGTATTTATTTACACCAATATAAACCTCTGCATTTAAATACATTTTTGCTAAAATCATATTAGCTACCGATTGATCTAGTCTACCATACTCATTTGTGCGAGAAGGTTTTAAATCTGGTAAAACATCATTGATTTCAGTTTCAATGTACGCAAATAATTGCTCTCTATTATATTCAGGTCCTGCAGTATTAATAGGATCGCTTTCTGTTACAAACGGGGCTTTCCCAAATAAATCCATTAAATGGTAATAAGCTAAAGCTCTTAAAACTCTTGCTTCTTTTCTATATAATTCAATATCCGCAAGGGTTTGAGCATCAGTTACTCCTCTTGAACTTAATTTTTCAGGAGAAGATTGTCTTAAAAATTCATTTACTAATGCTACTTGGAATGTTGCTCTACTAAACATTCCTCTGATAATAGGATTTGTAGCATTCCAAATATTTCTTTGGATTTCTCTTGTACCAGGGTCATTTTCATAACTCCAAATAACTTCATCTGTCGATAAATTTTGTAAATACCATAATACACGACCATATTGACTTGTACCTGCATCTACTCCCCCAATACTTGAAGATTCTGCGCCGCCAGTACCTGTTAGGGATAAATTACCATAAACTCCAGCAAGTGCTTGTTTATATGCACCAGGTTGTGCATAGAATTGTTCTGCGGAAAGTTGTGTTTCGCCTTCAGGCACAACTTCTAAATCATTTACACAAGACTGTAGAGTTAATCCTAAGCCAAGAAGTATAAATAAGTTGTATTTAATTTTTTTCATAATACCTTTATTTTTAGAATTTAACATTTGCACCAAATAATATTTGACGTTGTCTAGGATAAATTGTTGTATCAATACCGCCATTTATTTCAGGATCTAAACCTGAATATTTAGTGATGATAAATGGATTTTGAACACCAGTGAATAAACGTAAAGATGCTTTACCTTCTAACCATTTTGGAAATGTGTAACCTAATGTAGCGTAATCCATTCTTATAAAAGAACCATTTTCAATAAACATATCCGATAACACGTTTTCACCATTTTGATTTTCAAAATTAGTATACAATAGATTTGTAGAAACGTTTTGTAATTCACCATTTAATAATTGTGAATAGTATGACCCTGTTGACTTAACAGTATTTAATATTCTATTACCAATACTTGCTCTTAAATTGAATGATAAATCAAAATTTTTATAATTTAGATTAGAAGTAAATCCTAATAATAAATCTGGATCAGCATTTTTATAAATATATCTATCTAATCCAGTTATAATTCCATCACCATTTAAGTCGGCAAAAGCACCTTCTATTGGAGCACCACTTTCATTGTAAAGCTGTTTGTAAACATAAAAAGAATTAGGCGTATATCCTTCAGCTAATATTTGTGAAGTACCCCCGGTTCCAGCACCTGTAGTTCCAGTATAAATTGGTTGTCCTACTGCAATTTTATCAATTCTTCTTTCGTATTTTGTAGCATTTAAACTTACATCCCAATTTAAATTATCAGATTTAATTACATTATAATTGATTGTAAATTCAATACCTTTAGTACTCATATCACCAATATTTTGAGGTCCTTGATTGGTGAAATTTCCTCCGTCAGGAAATGGTCCAATTTGAAATAAATCATTTGATTTTTTATAAAAAACATCAATATTACCAGTAATTTTATTGTCTTTCAATCCAAAATCAATTCCTGCATTATACGTAGTGGTTTCCTCCCATTTAATTGGTCCATAAGCACTTGGTACTCCAACATTGATTGGGCTATTCCCAAATGTATATTGCGAGTTAGCATTACCTATATTATATAATTGTCTGTAAAACAGTGATTCACTAATTTCTTGTTGTCCTGTAATTCCCCATCCTAATCTCAATTTCAAGTCAGAAATCAATTTAGAGTTTTTAAATAAATCATCCCCTACTTTCCATGCAAAAGCAGCTGCTGGAAAACTACCCCATCTGTTATCTTCTCCAAATCTTGAAGTACCATCTCTTCTATAAGTTGCAGTAAATAAATACTTATCTTTTATATTAAAGTTTGTTCTAGCAAAAAAACCAACCAATACAATATCATTATCTACATATGCTAATTGTTGAGATGTAGGGTTAGTAGCATTATATCCACCTAAACCTCTATTTTCAAATTTCTGATAAGAATAACCTGCAGTTCCCTCAAAATCTATTGTTCCTATTTTTTTATTATAAACAAAATAAGAATCTAATGATTTGTTTCTTCTAGTATTAGATTCACTATATTCTGTTCCAGAAGAAACATTGTTATTTAAGAAACCTGATCTTGCAATTTTAGAACGCGTAACATTACGTGATCCTTCACTTTCGTCATATCCTAAATTAATTACAGCTCTTAATTCTGGTAAAAAATGGAATTTATAATCTAATTGAAAATTTCCATAAATACGATTGTTAACACCTCTATCATTGGTTTGTAGTAGTTGCGCTACTGGATTAGGAATAGAAGGGTTAGCATATATTGCAGAACCTTGAGCGTTATATCCAGTAATATACTCAAAATAGCCACTTGGACTTGATGGGTCATAAACGGGTTGAGTTGGATCAAAACGTATTGCGGCTCCCTCAACACCATCAGCAAATCTATTTTTTTGATTTGAATAATTTGCGTTTAAATTAAACTTCAAATGATTATTCAAAAAAGAAGGATTCATACTAACAGAAATTGAATTTCTATTAAATTTATTTGTAAGACGCAAACCTTCTTGATAAGTATTTCCAAAAGAAACTCTAGTTGGAATTACATTTAAAAAATTACCTTTTAATGATATGTTATTGTCAACAAAATCTGTTCTTCTGTAGATTTCATCTTGCCAATTAGTATTTGCTGTACCTAATTTATTAATTAAAACAGAATTTCCTCTGCTTAAAACTAACGATCTGAATTCTTCTCCTGAAAAAACATCAATATCATTGAATTTTTTCCCAGATCCATATTGAAAATTATAATCTACACTTAATTTTTTTCCTCCTTTTTTTGTAGTAATCAGAATTACTCCATTAGAAGCTCTTGATCCATAAATAGCAGTTGCAGATGCGTCTTTTAATATGGTAAAACTTTCAATATCATTAGGATTTATAGCTGATAACACTGAAGTTGATCCAGAGTTTCCAGAATTTGAAATTGGCAGCCCGTCAATAACTATTAACGGATCGTTTGAAGCTAATAAAGAGGAACCTCCTCTAATTCTAATTTCTGCACCAGATCCAGGAGCGCCGCCACCAGTATTGATAGTAACTCCGGCAACTTTACCATTTAATAAATTTTCAGCTGTTACAACGCTTCCTTTATTAAAATCTTTTGAACTAATTGAAGTTACCGATCCGGTTGCGTCTTTTTTCTTAACAGCTCCGTATCCAATAACAACAACATCCTTTAATTCTTGTAAATCTTCTTCTAATTTAATAACTACAGAAGATTGATTTTCATAAACTAATGTTTGACTTGTAAAGCCAATAAAAGAGAACTTAATTTTTTGTCCTTTTTTAAGATTTGATAATGTAAAATTACCATCAAAATCGGTCGCAGTCATGGTGTTAGCACCTTCGATTACAACAGAAACTCTTGGCATTGGCTGTTGCGTTTTACCATCTAAAACAACACCCTTAAGTGCGTTTTGCGCAAACATACCTATCGGTAAGATAAGTAAGAAAAGTAGTAACTTTTTTTGCAGTGTTTTCATACAAATTGTTTAGGTTAAAATTGTTTTTTAATTGCTTATAACTTAACTTCTAATGTTAAATTTATGTAAAAATTGAAATAAAAAAAATTGAATTTCAAAATAGGCCTTGCGAAAACGTTTTCGTGTTGAAAACTTTATGTTTATCGTGATGTTTTTGGATAAAAAATGTGATGTTTTGAAAAAAAAAGTTACTTTTAATGCATATTAATAATTAGGTTTTTCAAAATGAGAAAAAAAGTCACGCTTAAACAAATTGCTAGAGAATTAGATGTATCCATTTCAACGGTCTCAAAATCACTTCGTGATAGCCATGAAATTAGCGAAGACACTCGTTTAAAAGTACAAGCATTTGCTAAACTGTACAATTACAAACCAAATAATATAGCCTTAAGTTTAAAAAACAAAAAAACGAAAACCATAGGTATAATTATTCCGGAAATTGTTCATCATTTTTTCGCTACAGTTATTAGCGGAATTGAACAGGTTGCTAACGAAAATGGTTATAATGTAATTGTATGTTTATCAGACGAATCATTTGACAAAGAAGTCATCAACTTAGAAATGTTAGCCAATGGAAGTACAGATGGCTTTATCATGTCGTTATCTAAAGAAACCCAACAAAAGAAAGACTTCCACCATATTCAAGAGGTAATTAATCAAGGAATGCCCGTAGTACTCTTTGATCGAGTAACAAATGATGTTTTTTGTGATAAAGTAATTATTGATGATAAACAAGCTGCATTTGATGCTGTTCAATTCCTTATAGAACAAGGATTTAGAAAAGTAGCTTTAATTACAACCGTTGATTATGTAAGTGTTGGTAAATTAAGAACAGACGGTTATAAGGAGGCTTTAAATTCAAATCATATTAAAATTGACGAGGAACTTATTATTAAAATTGAAGATATTGAAAACTGCGCAATTAAAATTGAAAACCTCATCAAATCAAAAAATTGTGATGCTATATTTGCTGTAAATGAACTATTTGCAGTTACTGCAATTAAAATTGCAGCACAACATAATTTAAAAGTTCCTGATGACATCTCAGTTATAGGTTTTACAGACGGTATCATTTCTCAATTTTCAACGCCAAGTATCACAACTGTTAGCCAAAATGGCATTAAAATGGGAAGAAAGTCGGCTCAAATGTTGATTGATCGACTAGAATTAGAGGATGAGGAAAACGAACAATATACTACTGAAATTATAGAAACTAATTTAATTATTAGAGAATCTACTACAACGAAATAGTTTAATACAATCTATTGATTATTAATTAATTACACTTATTTTTTAGTGAAAAAATTAATAGTAAAGCCGAAAAAAAAATTATTTATTCAAAAAATTATTTTTAAATTTACAACATCAAAGCTTATAACTTTACTTCTAACAACAATAAGTTTTGATAAGCATAGTGCTTATCGTATGTTAATTTAATTTACGATAATGAAAAAACCGAATTTAAGTTTTTGGCAAATCTGGAATCTTAGCTTTGGATTTCTTGGTGTGCAAATTGGCTATTCGCTACAAAATGGAAACACCAGCAGAATTCTCGAAGCATTAGGTGCTAATGTTGACAAAATCAATTATTTTTGGCTAGCTGCTCCTTTAGCAGGTTTAGTCGTGCAACCTATTATTGGACTTTCAAGTGACAAAACTTGGACACGTCTTGGTAGACGAATTCCGTTTATTCTTCTTGGATCTATAATTTCTGCTTTAGCTATGTTTTTCATGCCTAATTCTGGGAATTTTGCAAATCTTTTACCTGCATTGGTTTTTGGAGGGCTAATTCTATTGGTAATGGATACTTCATTCAATATTACAATGCAACCCTTCAGGTCTTTGGTGGGAGACATGGTTAATGATGAGCAGAAAAACTTGGGTTATTCATTACAAAGTGCTCTGATTAATTTTGGTGCCGTCTTTGGATCATTACTTCCATGGATTTTAGCAAAATTAAATGTTGCTAACGTTCCTGCTGCCGGTGAAAAAGTTGCCGATTCTGTAATTTGGTCTTTTTACATTGGTGGTGCAATATTATTACTGAGTGTGCTTTGGACTGTATTCAAAACAAAAGAATATGCGCCAAAAGAACATGCCGAATTTAATAATATTGATCTCAACGCTCCTGAAGTAAAAGAAAAAACCAACATTATCGAATTACTAAAAAAAGCACCAAAAATTTTCTGGCAATTAGGATTAGTTCAATTTTTCTCATGGTTTGCCTTATTTTTAATGTGGGTATACACTACTAGAGGAATTGCTAATCAAGTTTGGGGAAATGAGGCTGCAGATCCACATTCTTTAGCATTTAACGAAGCTGGAGATTGGACAGGCGTTTTATTTGCATTTTACAGTGCTATTGCAGCTCTATTTGCACTTAGTATTCCTTCGATTGCTAAAATTATTGGACGTAAAAAAACCTATAGTTACTCCTTAATTTTTGGTGGAGTTGGACTAATTTCCATGTATTTCTTTCACGACAAGTACATTCTATTTTTCTCAATGGTTGGCGTTGGCGTAGCTTGGGCAGCCATTCTTGCCATTCCATATGCAATGCTTGCTAGTTCATTACCTGCAAACAAAATGGGAGTTTACATGGGATTATTTAATGGTACAATTACCATTCCTCAAATTGTTGCAGGAGCTTTTGGTGGAATTATACTTGGGGTTCAAAAAGGAGCAATATTCTATAATGAAGCCAATGAAAAATGTATTGAAGCTGCAGACAAAGGATTGTTTTCAGGAAACGCTATTTTAATGATAGTTATTGCTGGAATTTCATTACTTATTGCTGGATTAGCGGTTACAACTATCCAAGAAAAATCAGAATAAAAATGACAAAAAAAGCTTTTATTTTTGATCTTGATGGGGTAATTGTGGATACCGCTAAATATCACTTTCTAGCTTGGGAGAAATTAGCCAACGAACTAGGAATAAATTTTACCCACGAACATAACGAAGAGTTAAAAGGCGTAAGTCGAGTTCGTTCGCTAGACCTTATTTTAGAATTGGGAAACATTACTGCTTCTCAAGAAGATAAAAACAAATGGTTAATTCAAAAAAATGAAGATTACCTCTCCTATTTAGTAGACATGGATGAACGCGAAATTCTTCCTGGTGTAGTAAAAGTATTGGAATATCTTAAAAACAACAATCAAGCCATTGCTTTAGGATCGGCAAGTAAAAATGCACGTCCTATTTTAGAAAAAACCAACATCATGCACTTTTTTGATGCCATCGTGGACGGAAATGACGTTTCAAACGCAAAACCTGATCCCGAAGTGTTTCTTCAAGCAGCACGAAAATTAGGCATAATTAATGAAAATGCCATCGTTTTTGAAGATTCGGTTGCTGGAATTCAAGCTGCAAATAGTGCAAAAATGACTAGTATTGGAATTAGTGATTCATCCGTCCTATACGAAGCAAAATACAATTTCAAGGATTTCACATTTATAGAGAATTCCTTTTTAGAAAAATTAATAAATTAAAATATTTTAAAGTATTCGAGGCAACTTGAAACCTTTAACTTGAAACAAAATTATAATGAACCAAGATTATATAAAACCCGACAATTGGTCGATTATTGAAGAAGGATTTGATGCAGAAAGAGTAAAATCGTCTGAAAGTTTATTTAGCATCGGAAACGGCGCTATGGGGCAACGCGCTAATTTTGAGGAACACTATTCGGGTGAAACCTTTCAAGGTAGTTACATTGCAGGAATTTATTATCCAGATAAAACAAAAGTGGGCTGGTGGAAAAATGGCTATCCAGAATATTTTGCTAAAGTATTAAATGCACCAAATTGGATTGGAATCGACATAGAAATCAATGGCGAAAATTTTGATTTAGCCAAATGTCAGTCCGTTTCTAATTTCCGTAGAGAATTGAATATGAAAGAAGGCATTTATTACCGTTCTTTTGAAGCTATTTTGGCAAACGGAACCGAAATTTCAGTAAAAGTTCGTCGCTTTTTATCATTAGAATTAGACGAAGTAGGCGTTATCAATTACGACATCACTGCTCTAAATTCAGATGCTAAAATCGTATTCAAACCTTATGTGGATGCAGGAGTTCAAAACGAAGATGCTAACTGGGAAGAAAAATTTTGGGAACCAATTTCTGTGAAACATTCTGGAAATGACGCATTTGTAACAGCAAGAACATTCAAAACACATTTTACAGCCACTACTTTCATGCAAAATAGCATTTTGTTAGAAGGTTCAAATTTGAGTGTAGCACCTGTTAGTGTCCAAGAGACTAAAGAAAAAATTCAGTTTTCTTATGAAGTGGCGGTAACAAAAGGTCAAACTTCTTCACTTCAAAAAATTGGTGGTTATGCTGTTTCTATGAATCATGAAAATACGATTATAGGTGCTAAAAACAGCATTGCACAAGCGTTAGAAATTGGTGTTTCTCAATTAACCGAAAACCAAAAAGAAGCTTGGGCAAAAATTTGGGAAATGAGCGATATTACTATTGATGGCGATGTAAAAGCGCAACAAGGTATTCGTTTTAATATTTTCCAATTGAATCAAACCTATTTAGGAAAAGATTCTAGATTAAACATTGGTCCAAAAGGATTTACGGGCGAAAAATATGGTGGTTCAACCTATTGGGACACCGAAGCGTATTGTATCCCTTTTTACATGGCTACAAAAGACCAACAAGTTGCTCGAAACCTACTAGCCTATCGATACAATCAATTAGATAAAGCCATTGAAAATGCAGAAAAACTAGGTTTCAATAACGGAGCTGCTTTGTATCCAATGGTAACGATGAATGGCGAAGAATGTCACAATGAATGGGAAATTACCTTTGAAGAAATTCACAGAAATGGTGCCATCGCATTTGCTATTTTCAATTATTATCGATTTACGGGAGATTATTCTTACATTCCAGAAAAAGGATTGGAAGTTTTAATTGGAATTGCACGTTTTTGGCATCAAAGAGCTACTTTTTCTTCACAAAAAAATAAATATGTGATTTTGGGCGTAACTGGTCCAAACGAATACGAAAATAACGTTAACAATAATTTTTACACCAATTATATTGCAAAATGGTGCATTGATTATACAACAGAACAAATTCAGAAAGTAGCAGCCGATTATCCTTCTGATTATGCTAGAATAATGGATAAAGTGAAATTGTCTCAAGATGAAATTTCAGCCATGCAAAAAGTCGCAGACAACATGTATTTTCCGTATTCAGAAGAACATGGTGTTTATTTGCAACAAGATGGCTTTTTAGATAAAGAATTAATTACGGTGGCTAATTTACATAAATCGCAACGACCTATCAATCAAAAATGGTCTTGGGATAGAATTTTGCGTTCGCCTTACATCAAACAAGCAGATACACTTCAAGGATTTTATTTCTTCGAAGATCATTTCACCAAAGAAGAATTAGAAAAACATTTCGATTTTTACGAACCATTCACCGTGCATGAAAGTTCGCTTTCGCCATGTGTGCATTCGATTCAAGCAGCGGTTTTAGGAAGAATGGAACAAGCTTACACCTTTTATTTAAGAACTTCTCGTTTAGACTTAGACGATTACAACAAAGAAGTCGAAGAAGGTTTACACATTACTTCTATGGCAGGAACTTGGATGAGTATCGTTGAAGGATTTGGTGGAATGCGAGTGAAAAACAACCAATTGCATTTTGAACCAAAAATTCCTGCGCAATGGAAAGGCTATTCGTTTAAAGTGAATTTCAGAAATGCAATCGTTAAAGTTGATATATCGCATCAAGGCACTACGGTTTCAGTTGATGGAAATCAAGACGTAGATGTTATCGTTAATGGAGAATCGCAATTAGTATAAAGTATGAAAAAGAATTTTGTTTTAGTAGTATTGGCATTATTTTCAATAATTGGAAGCACTGCTCAAGAATTAAAATCGCCCAACGGAAATTTTAAAATGATTTTTGCACTAGAAAATGATGGTACACCAACGTATCAACTTTTCATGAACAACAAAGAAATCATCAAAAAAAGTAAACTGGGATTAGAACTTCAAAAAGATAAAAAGGCGTTATTGAATGACTTTAAATTGGTAAACGAAGTTCGAAATACCTTTGATGAAACATGGAAACCAGTTTGGGGAGAAGAAACAGCGATTCGAAATCATTATAACGAATTGGCACTAACGCTAAAACAAAATGAAACAGATAGAAACATCATCATTCGTTTTCGATTATTCAACGATGGTTTAGGTTTTCGATACGAATTTCCTGAACAAAAAAACCTGACTTACTTCGTTTTAAAAGAAGAACGAACCGAGTTTGCTATGACAGGTGATCACACCGCATTCTGGATTCCAGGAGATTATGATACACAAGAATATGACTTTACAGAAAGTAAATTATCTGAAATTAGAAAATTATTTAGTAGCGCTGTAACCGGAAACGCTTCACAAAAACAATTTTCTGATACTGGAGTACAAACATCGTTAATGATGAAATCGGCTGACGGAATTTATATAAACATTCACGAAGCGTCTTTAATTAATTATTCCTGCATGCATCTGAATTTAGATGATAAGAATTTTATTTTTCAATCCCATTTAACACCTGATGCTAAAGGAAATAAAGGTCATTTACAGGCACCGTGCGTTTCGCCTTGGAGAACGATAATTGCAAGTTCAGATGCAAAAGATATTTTAGCGTCTAGAATGACATTGAACTTAAACGAACCTTGTAAAATTGAGGACACTTCTTGGATAAAACCCGTAAAATATGTAGGCGTTTGGTGGGAAATGATCACCGGAAAAAGCTCTTGGGCATATACTGATGAAGTACCAACAGTCCAATTAGGAATCACCGATTTTTCAAAGGTTAAACCCAATAAAACTCACGCTGCCAATACCAAACACGTGAAAGAATACATTGATTTTGCAGCATTACATGGTTTTGATGCTGTTTTGGTAGAAGGTTGGAATGAAGGTTGGGAAGATTGGTTTGGAAAAGAAAAAGACTATGTTTTTGATTTCATAACACCTTATCCAGATTTTGATGTGAAAGGAATTCACGAATATGCAAAATCTAAAGGAATTAAAATGATTATGCATCACGAAACTTCTGGTGCTACAAGAAATTACGAACGCCATTTAGATGTGGCGTATCAGTTTATGAAAGACAATGGATACAACGCTGTAAAAAGTGGTTATGTCGGAAATATTTTGCCTTTGGGTGAACACCATTATAGCCAATCTATTTTAAATCATTACCAATATTGCATCGAAAAAGCGGTGGATTATAAAATTATGGTGAATGCACATGAAGCCGTTCGTCCAACAGGAATTTGCAGAACCTATCCTAATTTAATTGGAAATGAATCAGCTCGTGGAACGGAGTTTCAAGCGTTTGGTGGTTCAAAAGCGAATCACACTACTTTATTACCTTTCACCAGATTAATTGGTGGACCAATGGATTACACACCCGGAATTTTTGAAATGGATATTGCAAAACTAAATCCAGGAAATAATTCACATGTAAATACAACTATTGCCAATCAATTAGGATTGTATGTGGTAATGTATTCGCCTCTTCAAATGGCAGCTGATTTACCTGAAAATTATAACCGATTTTTAGACGCTTTCCAATTTATTAAAGATGTTCCTGTGGAATGGGCAACTTCAAAGTACGTAGAAGCAGAACCAGGTTATTACATCACAACGGCTCGTAAAGATAAAAACTCAAACAATTGGTTTGTGGGTAATTCAAACGGATTAAATGCCAGAACTTCAACCATAACTTTAGATTTCTTAGAAAAAGGTAAAAAATACGAAGCTACCATTTATGCCGATGCTGCCGATGCGCATTATAAAACAAATCCGCAAGCGTATAAAATCACGAAACAAAAAGTAACATACAAATCAAAACTGCAGCTAACAACTGCTCCAGGTGGTGGTTACGGAATTAGTATTGTTGAGGTTAAATAAAAGATAATATAAAACGATTGTCAAACTGAA
>CAISYO010000133.1 GCA_903889745.1 uncultured Bacteroidota bacterium
AATTCAATTACTTTTTTAGACAAACTTAGTACTACTATATTAGCGAAGCATGAAAACGAACTCGCTAATTATACCATTGTTTTGCCCAATAAACGAGCAAAAGTATTTTTATTAGAAAGTTTAAAAAAGCAGCTTCAAGGCACAACTTTTGCCCCTAGTATTATTAGTATTGAAGATTTTATTCAAGAGATGGCAAATCTTAGAGTCATTGATAGTATTGAGCTGTTGTTTGAGTTTTATGAAGTATATCTTTCTGTCACCGAAAAATCAAAACAACATAATTTTGAACAATTTGCTACTTGGGCCACCATTGCTATTCAAGATTTTAATGAAATTGACCGATATCTTCTAGAGCCTAATAAAGTCTTTAGCTATTTAGAAGCTATTGAAGCTTTAAAAAGATGGCAAGTAGAAGCTTCAAAAACAACAACACTAATTGATAATCATTTAGAATTTTGGGCAAAATTACCATTGTATTATGAATCTTTTTACAACCATTTGCTTAATAAAGGTATTGGTTATCAAGGCCTAATATATCGTGAAGCAGTCAAAAATTTAGAAAAATTTGCATTAAGTTCAACAAACACAATATATTTTGCGGGCTTCAATGCTTTAAATCAAGCCGAGGAAAAAATTATAAAATATTTAGCTAATGAAAAAAAGGCTAAAATATTTTGGGACATTGATGAGCTGTTTTTAAAAGATTCTTATCATGATGCAGGTTTGTTTATTCGAAAATATAAAAAAGAATGGAAGCCATTTATCCATCAGGATTTTGAATGGATTGTAAATCATTTTACCGAAGAGAAAAACATCGAGATTATTGGTACACCAAAAAGTATTGGTCAAGCTAAAATTGTAGGGACAATTATTGAAAAAATTCAATCTAAATATCCAAATTTAGAAAATACTGCTGTTGTTTTAGGTGATGAAAATTTGTTGTTACCCGTTTTATTTGGTTTGCCCGCTTCGGTTGAGGCTTTAAATATTACAATGGGTTATCCAAGCAAGAATAATCCGGCGCAACTATTAATTAGTAAATTGTTTAAACTCCATACTAATGCCAAACAACGCAACGAGAAGAGCTACACTTTTTATTACAAGGAAGTATTGGCCATTTTAAATCATCCATTAATTGAACCTTATTGTAAAGTAGAAGAAGTTGTAAATGTAATTAACAGTAATAATTTCACCTTTTTTTCTAGAGAAAAATTATTTGATTTATACACCGAAAAATATCCGAAATCCAAATCTATTTTATTCGAATTATTGTTTGCAAGATGGGATGATGTTTCAGGAATATTAGCCAACTTAAATGCTATTTTACTACATCTAAAATCGCAACTGAGTAATGACAATTCGGAAGAAAAAGTAGCCAAAACCTTTTTATATTCGATTTATAAAACCATCATTAAGTTAACGAATTATCACGAAAAGTATAATCAAATCGATAGCATAAGTGCTTTGCATGCTATTTACAAGCAAATAATTGAATTAGCCGAAGTATCTTTTGAAGGCGAACCTTTATCGGGGCTTCAAGTTATGGGTGTTTTGGAAAGTCGTGTGTTAGATTTTGAAAATGTGATTATTACTTCGGTTAATGAAGGGAAATTTCCAGCCGGAAAATCGCAAAATTCCGTTATTCCTTATGATGTGAAAAAGGAATTAGGGTTGCCAACTTACAAAGAAAAAGACGCCATTTATTGCTACCACTTTTATCATTTATTGTTGCGCGCTAAGAATATTTGGTTACTATACAATACCGATAACGAAGGAATTGATGCGGGCGAAAAAAGTCGTTTCATCACCCAATTGGAAATTGAAAAACAACAAAAACATAATCTAACGGCTACAATTTATAACGCCGTATTACCTGAAAAAGCGTATGAACCAGTTACTATTCCAAAAACTGATCAGGTGCTTGAACGTTTGCAAGAAATTGCATTAGATAGGGGATTTTCACCGTCTTCTTTGACTAATTATATTCGGAATCCTTTTCAGTTTTACATGCAACGTATTCTTAGAATAAATGAAGCCGAAGATGTAGAAGAAAATATTGCCGCTAATACGTTAGGAACCATCATTCACAATGCATTGGAAGAATTGTATACGCCTTATTTGAATCAGTTTTTAGCTTTGCATCATATTGAAGCGATGGAAGCCAAAATTGATGAAGTTATTCTGAAACATTTCAAAGAAATTTATAAAGAAGGCGAAATCACCAAAGGGAAAAATTTATTAGCCTTTGAAGTAGCAAAACGAAATGTTTACAATTTCCTACAAGTTGAAAAGAAAGCCATTACAGAGGACAATGATGCTATTAAAGTTTTACTTTTAGAAGAATCATTAAGTTGTGAAATTCAGTTGGAATCCTTTGATTTTCCAATAAAAATTGCAGGAAAAGTTGACCGAATCGAAGAACGAAATGGCGTCATTCGAATCATCGATTACAAAACCGGAAGAGTATATGCTGGAAGTTTAAAATTGAACGATATTTTTTCACTAACTCCTGAAATTGAGAATGAAAAAATTATACAATTACTTTGTTATGCCATGATGTTTGAAAACCATGAGTTGCGCAAAAATCTTGATATCACTGCCGGAATCATTTCGTTTAAAAACATGAAAAAAGGATTTTTACCGGTAGTAATTGGCACAGGAAAAGAAGCAGTTCATGTGATCTCAAATGAAATGATTGAAGATTTTAAAGTAATTATCAAGTTGTTAATTTTAGAAATTTTTAATCCTGAAATTCCGTTTAAGGAGAAAGTATAACTGAACCACAAAGGGCACAAAGTAATTTCACGAAGTTCACAAAGCTTTGTATTCTTTGTGCCTTCATAATGTTCCTAGTGGTTAAGCTCTTTTCAAAAAGCCACTTAAAACCGCTAACAATTCCAACTGATTTTCAATGTGGCTCATGTGACCGTCTTCAAAAGTAGTTAGTTGCACTTGTGTGCCTTCAATTTGTTCTACATTTTCATTGAAATTTAAAACAGGATCTTTTTTACCCAAAATAAATTGAATAGGATAAGGCGCAAAATGCAAAATGACTTCGCGATCTTTTCTAATTTTCATACCTTCTAAAGCGGCAACAATTCCTTGAAGCGGCGTTTTTAAAGCTTCTAATTTCACTTCTTCGATACTATCTGCTAATCGTTCGCGATTATCTTCACTAAACAAATTGGCAATACTCATACGAATGAAAGCTGAATAATTTTGTTTCACCGCTATAATTGCGCGGTCACGATTTGCTTTTCTTTCGTCGTTATCAGCTCTAGAAGTGGAGTTTTGCAGTATAATTCCTTTTACGTTATCAGGATACAATTCGGCGAAAGCCAATGCCACATAACCGCCCATAGAATGACCAATTAAAACCGCTTTTCTGATTTTTAATTCGTGCAATACCTGATGCACCATATCGGCCTGGTCTTCCATAGTGTGGACATAACCCAAACATTCAGTAGCGCCATGACCTAACAAATCGATAGTGATGATGCGGTATTTTTTTGATAGTTCAGGAATAAATGCCTTCCACATCGTTTGATTTTCCAAAAAACCATGCAACAAAACTACTGCCGTTCCTTTTCCTTGGTCGGTATAACTGATTTTAGTGTTTTTGAAGTTGGTGGTTTTCATGTGGGCAAAGTTAGGTTTTAAACGCAAATTCCGAAACTTCGGAAGCAAAGTTTTTTGAAGTAAGAGAGGAAAATATTTTTAACCATTTTGTCATTTCGACCCAAGGAGAAATCACATTATCTAGTCCCGTTATGAGATTCCTCCTTCGTCGGAATGACAAGTGTAGACAAAAAAACGGCTCACTTTCGCAAACCGTCCTGTCTAAAAATCTATAATCCGAATATCTGAATATCCAATTAGTTATTCATTATCGCTTCAATTTCCTCAATTTCTATTGGAATATTGCGCATTAAATTAAACGCAGCTCCTGTTTTTTGAATCACCATATCGTCTTCTAAACGAATACCAAAACCTTCTTTTGGAATGTAAATTCCCGGTTCAACGGTAAACACCATATTGGCTTGCATAGGTTCATGAAGTAAACCATAATCGTGCGTATCTAATCCCATGTGGTGCGAAGTGCCGTGCATGAAATATTTTTTATAAGCTGGCCAATCTGGATTTTCGTTTTGCACATCGGCTTTGTCGATTAATCCTAAACCTAATAATTCTGAAGTCATAATTTTACCCACTTCTACATGATATTGTTTCCATAATGTTCCTGGCACCAATAGTTTAGTAGCTTCGTTTTTCACATTTAAAACCGCTTGATAAACCGCTTTTTGTCTATCGGTAAAACGACCCGAAACAGGAACCATACGCGTCATATCACTAGAATAATTAGCATATTCTGCACCAACGTCTAATAAAATTAAATCGCCAGCTTTACATTGTTGGTTGTTTTCAATATAGTGCAACACATTCGCGTTGTTACCTGAAGCAATAATGGGTGTGTAAGCAAAACCTTTCGAACGATTTCTTAGGAATTCATGCGAAAATTCAGCTTCAATTTCATATTCCATTACGTTTGGTTTTACGAATTGCAACACGCGTCTAAATCCTTTTTCAGTAATATCACACGCTTTTTGGATTAACTCCAATTCTTCACTTTCTTTAACCGAACGCAATCTTTGTAAAATAGGATTTGATTTTTCTACTTTATGTGCCGGATAATTTTCCTTCCACCATTTAACAAATCGTGCTTCACGAGTTTCGGTTTCAAGAACCGCTCTATAATGTTCGTTGGTGTTGATGTAAATTGTTTCGGCATAAGCCATAATTTCTTTCAACGTCTTGTGAAAATCTTGTAACCAAATCACCGATTTAATTCCTGAAACTTCAAATGCACGTTCTTTGGTTAGTTTTTCACCTTCCCAAATAGCAATATGGTCATTCGTTTCTTTTAAGAATAAAATTTCTTTCAAATGTTCGTATGGTGCATCAGGGAAAAGCAATAAAATACTTTCTTCTTGATCCACACCCGATAAATATAAAATATCTCTGTGTTGTGCAAAAGGTAAAGTACTATCGGCACTTACAGGATAAATGTCATTTGAATTAAAAACCGCAACACTGTTTGGTTTCATTTGCGCCATGAATTTAGCTCTATTTTTAATGTACAATTCGCGGTCGATTTGATGGTATTTCATAGTATGGAGAATTTTCAAGTACAAAATTAAAAAGATAAAAATGAAAAGATGTTAAAACCAATAGAAATTTTGTAGAAGTCTATAGTTTTAGTTAATTTTCAACAAAATTTTTCAAAATGAAACAAATAACGATACTGTTTTTATTAATTGCGCAAGTCACATTTGCTCAAAATTCCTTTTTTAATAAAGTAACAGCTAAAAATATTGGGCCAACAATCATGAGTGGGCGTGTGGTTGATGTTGCAGTAAATCCGAAAAACCCAACCGAATTTTATGTAGCGTATGCTTCAGGCGGACTTTGGTACACGAACAACAACGGAACTTCATTTGAGCCCGTAATGGACAACGCCGAAACTATAAATTGTGGTTCGGTATCAGTAGATTGGACTTCAGGAACCATTTGGGTGGGAACAGGTGAAGTGAATTCCTCTCGCTCGTCTTATGCTGGTGTTGGTGTTTTAAAATCTTCTGACAAAGGCAAAACTTGGCAAAATTTAGGGTTAAACGATTCGCATCACATAAGCCGAATTTGGGTTAACCCAAGTAATTTGAATGAAATTGTAGTTTCGGCTGTAGGTCATTTATTTACAACCAATAAAGAACGAGGCATTTATAAATCAATCGATGGTGGAAAATCTTGGAAACAAACCTTATTTGTAGCAGAAGATACTGGAATTATTGATTTAGCAGTTTCAAAAAATAATCCAAAAATTATGTTTGCGGCATCTTGGCAAAAAGATAGAAAAGCGTGGCATTTTGATGGTGATGGCGAAAAATCGGGGATTTATAAAAGTGAAGATGGCGGAACAACTTGGAATTTAATTACAACCAAAGAAAGTGGATTTCCAGCCAATGAAGGAGTGGGAAGAATTGGCTTAGCTTTATTTAATGAAAATGTGATTTATGCCGTTTTGGACAATCAAAATAAACGACCAAAAGCGGTTTCAAAAAATAAGTTGCAACTCATGCTTGCTTCACCGGGTGAGGATTTTCAAAATATAGATAATAAAGAGCTTAATAACGCCTTGAAAGAAAGTGGTTTTAGTGAAAAATACCGTGCCGAAAACATAAAAAAATGGGTAGAAAATGCAGGAACAAATGCGGTGCTAGAGCAACTTTTAGATGCTAACAAAGCCTTGTTTGAAACCGAAGTTATTGGTTGCGAAGTTTATAAATCGGAAGATGGCGGAAAATCTTGGAAGAAAACAAACACGTCATATATCGATGATATGTATTATACGTATGGGTATTATTTTGCAAATATTTCGGTAGATGAATCTAATGAAAGCCGAGTATACATTGGCGGTGTGCCTTTGCTGTTTTCTGAAGATGGAGGTAAAACGTTTCAAGCTATTTCCAAAGAAAATGTGCACGCCGATCATCATGTAACTTGGATCAATCCTGAAAATTCGAATCACATTATTAATGGAAACGATGGCGGAATTAATATTTCTTACGACAACGGAGCGCATTGGATCAAATGTAATAATGAAGCTGTTGGTCAATTGTATGCGGTGAATGTTGATAATCAAGAAGAGTATCATGTTTATGGCGGATTGCAGGATAATGGCGTGTGGTTTGGCCCCAATGATTTTCAGCAAAATGTAGCTTGGCATCAAGAAGGAAATTATCCATACAAAGAATTAATTGGTGGCGATGGCATGCAAATTCAAATCGATAGTCGCAATCCAAATGTGGTTTTCACGGGGTACCAATTTGGGAATTATTACCGCATCAACCAAAAAGAAAATCAGTTTGATTTTATTTCGCCAAAAGCTGGAAAGGATGAAAAACCGTTGCGATACAATTGGCAAACGCCCATTTTACTTTCTTCGCACAATCAAGATATTTTATACATGGGTTCTCAATATTTGCATCGTTCCATGGATCAAGGCAAATCGTGGGAAAAAATTTCAGAGGATTTAACAAACGGGCCCAAAGAAGGAAATGTGGCTTTTGGAACAATTACAACAATTTCGGAAAGTAAACTCCAATTTGGATTGCTTTATGTGGGGACTGACGATGGAAAAATTCAGGTTTCTAAAGATGGTGGTGTTTCATGGCAATTAATTTCGAGTTCCGAAAGTTCGGGATTACCTCAAAATTTATGGGTTTCACGAGTGGTAGCTTCTTCACACAAAAAAGAACGAGTTTATGCTACTTTGAACGGATATAGAAATGACAATTTTGAAAGTTATGTTTTTGTTTCGGAAGATTTCGGAAACACTTGGACTGCTATTTCCAATGGATTATCGCAGGCCGTAAATGTAATTGTTGAAGATTCGGCTAACGAGAATATTTTATATGTTGGAACAGATAATGGATTGTTTATTTCTATTGACAAAGGTTCAACTTGGCAAAACTTCTCTAATGGAATGCCAAAAGTAGCGGTGCATGATTTGAAAATTCAAGCCAAAGCAAAAGAACTAATTGTAGGAACGCACGGGCGTTCAATTTACAAAATAGACCTTTCGAAAGTGCAAGAATTAACAAAAGAAGTTTTAGCGAAAAACATTCATTTGTTTAAAGTGAACGATAGAACTAAATCAGATCGTTGGGGTAATAAATCCTATGCATGGGAAGAAGCAAAATCGCCTTCACAAGAAATTTGGTACTATTCAAATGCAGATGGGATGGCTAAAATAACCATTTCTACCGAAACCAATCGTGTGATTTATCAAGAGCAAATACCCGTTAAGAAAGGTTTAAATTCTTTTACTTATACATATGAACTCGCCAAAGAAGTTGCCGAAAAATGGAATAAAAGTGATAAAAAAGTGGGTATAAAACCTGCAGAAAATAATGCATATTATGCCCCTGTTGGAAAGTATAAACTATCAATCACAAAAGATGATTCCACTGCAACAAGCGACTTCGAAATTATTGCGCCAAAAAAGAATAAATAGAACATTGATTGTCACCAATAATTGTTTTGTCGTTGATGTAATCACTTGATTTTTTGCATTAATAAATTGACTTACGCGAATTTTCAAGCCCATTTAGTAGTGATATTCTATAAAAAATTCGCTAAAATGATATATATACTATAGAAATACTATTATAACCTGTTGATATTCAACATAAGTTAAATTATTTTAAATTCATTATAAATTAGGGCTAAAAGGTTGTAGTTAATTTCAAATAGCTGTATTTTTGTTTTGATTTTTATAAAACTATTACAATCAAATAAAATTATGGCAAAATCAGCACTTTTAAAGTCATCTATCGCAAAAAAATATTGGATGGCTCTTACAGGTTTATTTTTATGCTTGTTTTTGGCAGGTCACTTAGCAGGAAATCTTCAATTGCTTGTTCCAAACAATGCTTTGAATTTTAATCAGTATGCCTTATTTATGACTTCCAATCCGGCAGTAAAATTACTTTCTTATTTAACCTACATTTCTATTTTATTCCATGCAATCGACGGAATATTATTAACGATTCAAAACAAAAAAGCAAGACCTATTGGTTATGCTAAAACAGATGGTTCTTCAAGCAGTTTTGCTTCAAGAAACATGGCGGTTTTAGGAACTATTATTTTGGTTTTTATAGCGACTCACATGGTGAATTTTTGGGCAAAAATGCATTTTGACAAAAACATGCCTATAATGACAAAAACCATTGAGGTTCAAGGGCAAAAACAAGTTTTTTATGTAGGAACACAAGTAGGACAGTATTTTCCAGTAGATCAAGTTGCAAAAGAAGGTGAAAAGGCAGAACAAGCCATGATGCCAAAGCAATTTGTGATCAAAAACAGAACCGAATTATACTATAGTCAGGCAGATGTAAAAACAGCTGATTTATATAAAGATTTATACAAATTAACCGTAGCGTTTTTTAAAGATGCTAAATATGGATTGTATTTCACAATTGGATATGTATTAGCTATGTTAGCTTTATCATTCCATTTATGGCATGGTTTTCAGAGTGCTTTCCAAACAATTGGTGTGAATAGTTCAAAATTAACTCCAGTGATTAAGTTTTTTGGAAAAGCGTTTGCAATTATAGTACCGCTATTATTTGCAATTATTCCTCTTATCTTACACTTTAAAAAATAATCAACATCAGTATATATTATGAAGTTAGATTCTAAAATACCAGCGGGTCCATTAAAAGACAAATGGACCGATCATAAAAACCATTTGAAATTAGTTGCTCCAAATAATAGACCAAAAATCGATATTATTGTGGTAGGAACTGGTTTAGCAGGAGCATCAGCAGCTGCTTCTCTTGGAGAAATGGGTTACAATGTAAAAGCATTTTGTTTTCAAGATTCTCCACGTCGCGCGCATTCAATTGCAGCTCAAGGAGGAATTAATGCAGCCAAAAATTACCAAAATGATGGTGACAGTGTGTACCGTCTTTTCTACGATACAATTAAAGGGGGTGACTACCGTGCGCGTGAAGCAAACGTACATCGTTTAGCCGAAGTTTCAGGAAATATCATTGACCAATGTGTAGCACAAGGTGTTCCTTTTGCTCGTGAATATGGCGGAATGTTAGACAATCGTTCGTTTGGTGGAACGCAAGTACAACGTACTTTTTACGCTGCCGGACAAACAGGGCAACAATTATTATTAGGAGCTTACTCTGCTTTATCTAGACAAATCGGATTAGGTCGTGTAAAAATGTACAACCGTCACGAAATGTTAGACTTAGTTAAAGTTGATGGTAAAGCACGCGGAATTATCGCTCGTAACTTAGTAACCGGAGAAATCGAAAGACACTCTGCTCATGCGGTTGTTATTGCTTCTGGAGGTTACGGAAACGTATATTTCCTTTCTACAAACGCCATGGGAAGTAATGTAACTGCAGCTTGGAAAGTGCACAAACAAGGGGCTTTATTTGCAAATCCTTGTTATGTTCAAATTCACCCAACTTGTATTCCTGTTCATGGAACTAATCAAGCAAAATTAACCTTGATGTCTGAGTCTTTAAGAAATTCTGGACGCATTTGGGTGCCAAAAACAAAAGAAGACGCAGCTGCTGTAAGAGAAGGTAGATTAAAACCTGCCGATATCGCTGAAGCAGACAGAGATTACTACTTAGAAAGAAAGTATCCTTCTTTTGGAAATTTAGCACCACGTGATATTTCTTCAAGAGCCGCAAAAGAAGTATGTGATGAAGGTAGAGGAATTGAATCAAATGATACAAACGAAGGCGTATTTTTAGATTTTTCAACCGAAATACAAACTAAAGGGAAACAAACAGCTTATGCTAAAGGAAATCATAATCCAACCCCTGAAGAAATTACTGCGTTAGGAAAACAATGGTTAAAGGAAAAATATGGTAACTTATTTACCATGTATCAAAAAATCACCGATGAAAACCCATATGAAACACCGATGAAAATTTATCCAGCAGTGCATTACACTTTGGGTGGTGTTTGGGTTGATTATAACTTACAATCTTCTATTCCTGGTTGTTTCGTTGCTGGAGAGGCAAATTTCTCTGACCATGGAGCAAATCGTTTAGGAGCTTCTGCATTAATGCAAGGTTTAGCCGATGGTTATTTCGTTTTACCTTACACGATTTCAAATTATTTAGCAGACGAAATTAGAACGGGTAAAATTACTACTGACGCTCCAGAATTTGCTGAGGCAGAAGCTAGAGTTAAAGATTCAATCAGTAAATTCTTAAACAATAAAGGTTCTAAATCGGTAGATTATTTCCATAAAAAATTAGGTTTGATTATGTGGAATAAAGTAGGAATGGGACGTAATGAAAAAGGTTTAAATGAAGCTATTGCAGAAATCGCTCAATTAAAAGAAGATTTCTACAAAGAGGTAAATGTTCCAGGAAGTAATGACGAGTTGAATCCTCAACTTGAAAAAGCTTTACGTGTTGCCGATTTAATTGATTTAGGTCAGTTAATGGCAATGGATGCTTTACAACGAAAAGAATCTTGTGGAGGTCATTTCCGTGAAGAATACCAAGATGCTGAAGGCGAAACACTTCGTGATGATGAGAATTTCTCATTCGTAGGAGCTTGGGAATACAAAGGAGACGATATTACAAAAGAAGAACTTCATAAAGAAGAATTGAAATACGAGTTTATAAAAATCGCAGCTAGAAATTACAAATAATTAAGTAATTAGTGAATAGTAACTAGTAATTAGTCAAATGGGTACAATTAAATCATATAAAGACTTATTAATCTGGCAAAAAGGTTTTGAAATTGTTATTTCTACTTATAAACTAGTGAAAACTTTTCCTAATGAAGAGCTATATGCACTAACAAGTCAAATAAAAAGAGCAGCAATTTCCATTCCTTCAAATATAGCTGAAGGATATGGAAGAAATACGGATAAATCTTTTAGTCATTTCATTGATATTTCAAGAGGCTCTTTATATGAATTGGAAACGCAGTTACTTATTGCAAATGAATTAGATTTTATTCAAGATATTAATATGTTTAATCACATAATTAGTTTGATTAATGAAGAGAGTAAAATGATAAATGCATTTTATAATACGCTATCAAAAGCTAATCACTAATCACTAATTACCAATCACTTAAAAACACACAATATGAGTGCAGCAAAAAATATCAATATAAACCTTAAAATTTGGCGTCAAAAAAATGCTAATTCAAAAGGGAGCATGGAAACTTATAAATTAGATAATGTTTCTACTGCAAGTTCGTTTTTGGAAATGTTAGACCAATTAAATGAACAATTAATTAACGAAAATATAGAGCCAGTAGCTTTTGATCACGATTGTCGTGAAGGTATTTGCGGAATGTGTTCTTTATACATCAACGGACGTGCTCACGGACCAGATACTGGAATTACAACCTGTCAGTTGCACATGAGACTGTTCAACGATGGCGATACTATTTATATCGAACCATGGAGAAGTAAAGCGTTTCCAGTAATCAAAGATTTAGTGGTAGATAGAAGTGCTTTTGATAGAATTCAACAAGCGGGTGGTTTTGTATCAGTAAATACTTCTGGAAATACTATTGATGCAAACTCAATTCCAGTTCCTAAAGATGATGCAGACAAAGCCTTTATGGCGGCTGCTTGCATCGGATGTGGTGCTTGTGTAGCTTCTTGTAAAAACGGTTCTGCAATGTTATTCGTAGGAGCAAAAGTTTCACAATATGCTTTGTTGCCACAAGGAAAAGTTGAAGCTACAAATCGTGTGTTAAATATGGTGCGTCAAATGGACGAAGAAGGATTTGGAAATTGTACCAATACTGGAGCTTGTGAAATCGAATGTCCAAAAGGAATTTCGTTAGAAAACATCGCTCGTATGAACAGAGAATTTTTAAAAGCATCTGTGAAATAATTCATAGCAACTTCAAAATAATAAAAACGCATTCATTCATTTGGATGCGTTTTTTTTGTACTTTTAATCAAATTAGAATTCAAATGAAAATTGCACTTTTTCAAACCAAATTAGCTTGGGAAAATCCAGTAGTGAATCGAAAATTTATTCAAGATTATTTTTTGAATGAAGACGAATCGTTTGATTTATTTATTTTACCCGAAATGTTTACTTCAGGATTTACCATGCATCCGCAAAATATAGCTGAATCAATGGACGGACCTACTATGACTTGGTTGAAAGAATTAGCGATGCAAAAAAAATGCGCTATTACCGGAAGTTTAGTGATTAAAGAAAATGATAAATTTTATAATCGATTGGTTTTTGTATTTCCATCGGGTGAAGTTGCATATTATAACAAACGACATTTATTTGCACTTGCTGGTGAAGACAAAGCCTATACGAAAGGCGAAGACAAAGTAATAGTAAAGTATAACAATTGGAATATTTGTCTTCAAATTTGCTACGATTTGCGTTTTCCGGTTTTTGCCCGAAATGTAGAAAATTATGATTTATTATTGTATGTAGCTAATTGGCCAAAACCTCGAATTAACGCATGGGATGCGCTTTTAAAAGCACGCGCCATTGAAAACATGTGTTACACCATTGGTGTCAATAGAATAGGCGAAGATGCAAACGGATTAGACTATCCTGGTTACTCAAAAGTATTTGATTTTATGGGTAATGAACAGTTAGATTGCCAAAATGAATTAGGAATTTTTTATTGTGAGTTAGATAAAAAAACGCAAATTTCGACCCGAGAACAATTCAATTTTTTGAAGGATAAAGATCAATTTAAATTACTCTAAACCAAAATCTTGTTCTACATCCCAATTGGCTCTAACGTCAATTTGTTTTGGATAATAAATGATTTCTTCGGCTTGTTTTTTAGCTAAATAATCGCCGGTGTCCCAAAAGCCATTGGCATTATCGTCATAAATAATTCGTAAAGTATATTGCTTAGGTTCAATAGTTTCAAAAATCAGCGCTGTTTCTTTTTGCGATATTTTAGAATACATTATATCTCCTTTTTCATCAAGGATTTCTAAAATTAAAGGAAATCGTTTTGCTCCCGAAAGGTTAACTTTTAAATTCCCATAATCGGAAATAAGTTTAGTTCTTACATCAAATTGCAAAGAGTCATTTTTAGTTTCATAAAAATCGGTAAACGCTTCGGGTAAAATATCTAAAGTATATTTTTGTTCCTCTTCCTTCTTGAAATCAAAACTAATTTCTTGATTAAAATCATCATAACTTGAAGTAAAGTTAACAGCAATCGAATCTTTATTTCTAAGGATTATTTTAGAATTATCAATGGTTTTAATAGGTGTGTTGCTACTTAGTGTAAATACATCTCTAAAGGACAAGGTGCCTTGTGTTTTGTTTGCAATTTTTAAACTATCGCTTTCTTTTAGACTTTTTAATTTTGATGTAAATGATTTTGAATACGTTTCATTTTCTACTAATATTTCTAATGAATCTAATTCCATTTTTGGAAAAAATAGTTGGACAGAATCTTTATCTTTTTCTGGAAATTTAGCCATTTTTATAGGAATATTTTTATTTCCTTTTTTGGCTGATACTTTTAAGTTTTTAGGATTGCCTTCATAACCCATAAAGAGTTTGTTGTTGCTTTCTTGAGTAGGTTTAAATGCTTTAAATATAGGTTTTTCGGCAAATAATTCCAATTCATAGGCTGTTGAAGTAGGTAATGTTATCGGTTCGTTTAAAAAACCAATTTTATCGCTTTTTGGGTCAAATTTATTATTCCCAGATTTATCTTTTAATGCAATAATTTGATAGGAACCTTCTTTTAAATTTTCAAGTGAAAACAGTTTTAAACTATCTAAAGTATTGGTTACATATAAAGGTGTTTCTTTATAAACAGTTGAATCGGTAAACGTTTTAGCATCATACAAAAGTACGCTTACAAAATTATCTGGTTTTTGATTATAAGCATCTTTTATTTTTCCCACAACTGTCAAAGAATCAATATAATTTCCGGTAGAAAAAACATATTTAAATTGCGAATACGGATTGTTTTCATTGTTATCCGATATGCTTTGGCCAAAATTAAAACTATAAGTAGTATTATCTTGTAATGTATCTAATAATTTTATGGAAATAAATTTACTAGCACTTCCTTGCGGAACAATTATAGGTTGTTTTTTTAAAGGCGGTGAAATGATCAATTGCATAGTAATGTCTTTCACTTTGATTAATTCGTTGAAATTAATTTTTATTTCAGATCCCTTAAAGTTTGTGCTAAAATTTTCAGGCAAACTTCCTACAATTTTTGGCGCAATAGTGTCCTTTGGCCCACCAGTAATCGTGCCTCTTTTAGCGCAATTTGTAAAAAAAATAGCTACTACAAAAAGGAATATAATATGTTTTAATTTTATCATTTTCAAAAAATAAGAAGGTACAAAATAACAACTATAATTCAAGTAAACATACAAATTTTAGTATTTTTTAAGAATCAGTATAAGCTATAGTAAGGATGCTAATTTTTACATCCGGAATTTTTAATAGTGCTCTCGCACAGGCTTCAAGCGTTGCGCCCGATGTAATAACGTCATCTACTAATAAAAAATGCTTTCCATGATCGGCAGAAGTAAATGAAACATCAAAGAGTGTATTAGTAATTTCAGATCGGGCTTCTTTACTTTTTTTTGTTTGTGTTTTCGAATACATTTTTCGATACAAAAGTTGATCGTTTATTTCGATTCCTAAGTTTTGCGATAAGGCTTCACAAAAAGTGGTTACTTGATTATAGCCTCGTTCTTTAAACCTTTTTTTATGAAGCGGCACCGGAATTATTGCCGAAAAATGATGCTCTTTTGCAACTTCATTTAGGTCATTTGCATACCAATTTCCTAACATCGTACCAATTTTTGGCTGATTTTTATACTTTAAATGGTGAATAAGATTTTGAACGATTCCGTCTTTATGAAAATAAAGCATGGCACTACAAAATTCAATAGGAATAATTCCATAAAATTTTTTTGAGATGTAGTTATTGTTCATTAAATGATGTTGGGTAAGCGGCAATTCATGACGGCAATGAGCACAAATTAAAATTTCATTTTCCAACAAAAGTGAATTGCAGCCGGGGCATAATTTTGGAAAAAGCAAGTTTATCAGGTTTTTCAGCATTTTGTCGGTTTATTAAAATAAAATTAATTAATTTGAATACTTTTGCAGTATAATAGTAGGGTATGGCGATTAATAAAAACAAAATTACAAAAATTAGCATCATAATATTGATGTTATTATTGTTGTTTTTTAGTGTAAATTATTATAAAGTTACAGAAGAATTTGCAGCGTTTAAAAAAGATTCTGAATTAGAAATTCAAATTTTAGAAAGTCAATTAGGCGAAATTTTACATAAATATGATTCTCTGAGTGTTGAATTAACCAAAAATACACAATTATTGGCGCTTTCTTCAGATTCAACACGCCAATTCAATGCTGAATTAGTAAACGATTCAATTTTGTTTTACGCACAAAAAGCACAAGTATTAAACGATAAAATTGCCGAAAAAAATCAAGCGATTGCTAAAATTTCTAAAATAAATCCTGCAACTATTCCAGTGGCGCCAAATCGTTTATCAGCTGTAAATATAAATGCAAAAGGAGTAAAAATTTATTCTAATTTATACAAAACAAATAATTCTCAAATTCAACAGTTGCGTGTTTGTTACACCTTACAAAAGAATGAAATTGTAAAATCGGGCGACAAAACATTGTATATCCAAGTTGTAAATCCTAAAAATCAAATCGTTTCAAAAGACAATTCATTTGTTGAAAATGAATTAGGTGTAAAACTTCAATATAGTGCCGTTTCAGAAGTAAATTACAATAAAAACGACACCGATGTTTGTGCGTATGTAGATTTAATACAAAACAAATCACCTAAAGGAAAATACATCATCAATATTTACAGTGAGTTTACCAAAATAGGCTCGTCTACATTTGATTATAAATAATTTGTATTTAATTCCTTAAAACTTTTCTTTATTCCAATCCTATTTTTACTTTTGCAGTATGGCAAAACAAGACGATATATTTAAAAATGTAGTTTCGCACGCAAAAGAATACGGATTTATTTTTCCGTCAAGCGAAATTTACGATGGACTTAGTGCGGTATATGATTATGCACAAAATGGTGTGGAGTTAAAAAAGAACATCCGAGAATATTGGTGGAAAGCAATGGTGCAAATGCACGAAAATATTGTAGGTTTAGACGCTGCAATATTAATGCACCCAACCACTTGGAAGGCTTCTGGTCACGTGGATGCATTTAATGATCCATTAATTGATAATAAAGATTCGAAAAAAAGATACCGTGCCGATGTTTTAATTGAGGATTATGCCGAAAAATTAAACCAAAAAGCACAAAAAGAAATCGACAAGGCACGCGAACGTTTTGGCGCTTCATTTGATGAAGAGCAATACAAGACTACGAATCCACGTGTGATGGAATATTTGGCCAAAAAGAAGGAAATTCTGGAAAGAATGGCTCGCTATTTAGAAACCGAAAACCTTGCCGATGTAAAAGCCTTAATTGAAGAATTAGAAATTGCTTGTCCAGAAAGTGGTTCAAAAAATTGGACCGATGTGAAGCAATTCAACTTAATGTTTGGTACAAAATTAGGCGCTTCTGCAGAAAGTGCAATGGATTTATATCTTCGTCCAGAAACGGCTCAAGGTATTTTTGTAAACTTCTTAAACGTTCAAAAAACGGGTAGAATGAAAATTCCTTTCGGAATTGCTCAAACCGGGAAAGCATTTAGAAATGAAATCGTAGCCCGTCAATTCATTTTTCGTATGCGCGAATTTGAACAAATGGAAATGCAATTCTTTGTGAAGCCAGGAGAAGAAATGAAATGGTATGAATATTGGAAAACCACTCGTTTAAATTGGCATTTATCACTTGGTTTAGGAAAGGAAAATTACCGTTTCCACGACCATGAGAAATTAGCGCATTATGCTAACGCTGCGGCTGATATTGAATTTAACTTCCCATTCGGATTTAAAGAATTAGAAGGAATTCACTCGAGAACCGATTTTGATTTGAAAGCACACGAACAATTTTCAGGTAAAAAATTACAGTATTTTGATAACGAAACCAATTCAAATTATACACCTTATGTTGTAGAAACTTCGGTTGGTTTAGACCGAATGTTCTTAGCAGTTTTTAGTAATTCGCTTTGTGAAGAAACCTTAGAAGATGGTTCGACCAGAACAGTTTTACGTTTACCATCAGTGTTAGCGCCAACAAAAGCTGCCGTTTTACCATTAGTTAAAAAAGACGGTTTACCAGAAGTTGCCAATAAAATTATCGAAGATTTAAAATGGGATTTCAATGTAGCGTATGATGAAAAAGACGCTGTAGGAAGACGTTATAGAAGACAAGATGCATTGGGTACACCATTTTGTATTACGGTGGATCATCAAACCTTAGAAGATGAAACAGTAACAATCCGTCATAGAGATTCTATGCAACAAGATAGAGTGAAAATTTCGGAATTACGAAATATTATCAATAATGAAGTTTCTATGCGAAATTGGTTGATGAAAATGTAATTGAAAGATTCCAAAAAAAATAAATTCCAAATTCCAAAAAAAATCCCAAATTTCAATTGAAGTTTGGGATTTATTATTTTCTAATTTTCAAGCGCATTCCAGCCACGTGCTTTCAATTCAATTTTAGTATTAGCACGGGTTACTAAATGCATTCCTTCGCTAGCTTGGGTCATGTGGCCAATAACCGTAAAGTTTGGATTACCCTTGATTTTATCGTAATCTTCCATTTTGATGGTGAAAAGCAACTCATAATCTTCGCCGCCACTCAAGGCAACCGTTGTGATGTCTAAGTTGAATTCTTCACACACATTTATTAATTGCGGATCAACCGGAATTTTTTCTTCATATAAATTACAACCTACACCACTTTGTTTGCATAAATGCATAATTTCCGAGGATAATCCATCTGAAACATCAATCATAGCGGTTGGTTTGAATGCTAATTTTTCAAATAGTTCTTTTAAATCTTTACGTGCTTCAGGTTTGAGTTGGCGTTCAATTAAGTAAGTATAAGGTTCTAAATCAGGTTGGTTATTTGGATTTACTTGAAATACTTGCTTTTCGCGTTCTAAGATTTGTAATCCCATGTAGGCAGCACCAATATCGCCCGAAACTACTAATAAATCAGTTGCATTTGCCCCATTTCTATAGGTTATATCTTCTAAATTTGCTTCGCCTATTGCAGTAATACTAATAATTAATCCTTTTTGTGATGAAGTAGTATCGCCACCAATAACTTCTACATTGTATACTTTTGAAGCCATTGTAATTCCGTCAAATAATTCTTCTAAAGCTTCCAATGGAAATCGATTTGAAACCGCAATAGAAACCGTAATTTGAGTAGGAGTGGCATTCATCGCACAAATATCAGAAATGTTTGCTACCACTGCTTTGTATCCTAAATGGCGTAAAGGCATGTAGGCCAAATCAAAATGAACACCTTCAATTAATAAATCGGTAGAAATGACTGCTTTTTTAGTTCCAAAGTCGAGTACGGCACCATCATCGCCAATTCCTTTTATGGTTGACTCTTTTTGAATAGTAAACGATTTTGTCAAGTGATCAATTAATCCAAATTCTCCTAATTGAGATAAGCTGGTTCTAGATTGGTCTTTATTTTCTAACATGGATTATTTTTTTGCAAAGATAGGGTTAATGTGTCAATGAGGCAATGTGTCAATTTGACGATATGTCAATGAGTCAATAATTTTAATTGGCACATCGACACATTGGCTAAATGTCTAATTCTTTAAGCTTCTCATAAATCAAACTCGTTTCATAGCCTTTTCGGAGTAAAAAATCTACAAATTTTTTGTTTTTCTTCGGGCCTTTTCTTTCGGTATTTCTTTCCCAATTTTTTTCGGCTAGCGCATGAAAATTTGACAAATAAGTTGTTTCTGGAATTTCTTTTAAGGCAATTTCGATGATTTTTGACGAGATATTTCGATATTTTAATTCATTAATGATGCGATTTTTGCCCCAAAAATTATAATTGTGTTTTCCGCGAACAAAACTTTGAGCAAAACGTTCTTCATTGATGAAATTATTTTCGATAAGATAAGTTAGAATTTCTTCTTTCTCAGCTGAAGTAGCAGCAAAAGAGTATAATTTTTCTTCGACTTCCTTATAACATCGCTCTTGATAAGCGCAGTAGTATTCCAATTTGGATTGGATTTCATTTTTTGAAAAATTATTCTTTTCTGCTTTCAACGGTTTTGTTTTTAACGTTCTCTATATTGAACAACAAATTTATCAATTTGATTTAACATTTTTTGTATTTTTGAACATTATCAAATAATTACAATGGAAAATATAAAGCAATACGTTCAAGCTAATAAAGAACGTTTTATAAATGAATTAATAGAGTTACTAAAAATTCCTTCGGTGAGTGCCGATAGCGCCTATGCTCATGATGTGGTTTTAACAGCCGAAGCAGTAAAAGCAAGTTTAGAAAAAGCAGGTTGCGATTTTGTAGAATTGTGCGAAACGCCAGGCTATCCTATCGTTTACGGAGAAAAAATCATCGATGCAAATTTGCCAACGGTTTTGGTTTATGGCCATTATGATGTGCAACCACCAGATCCAATGGAGTTATGGACTTCGCCACCTTTTGAGCCTGTAATTAAAACGACAGCAATTCATCCAGAAGGAGCTATTTTTGCTCGTGGAGCTTGTGATGATAAAGGACAAATGTACATGCATGTAAAAGCTTTTGAATACATGATTCAAAATAATTGTTTGCCGTGTAATGTAAAATTTATGATTGAAGGTGAAGAAGAAGTAGGGTCAAAAAGTTTGAGTTGGTTTGTAGAACGCAATCAAGAAAAACTGGCAAATGATGTGATTTTAATTTCGGACACAGGAATGATTTCTAATCAACAACCTTCAATTACTACTGGTTTAAGAGGTTTAAGTTATGTAGAAGTAGAAGTTACAGGGCCTAATAGAGATTTACATTCGGGATTGTATGGTGGAGCAGTGGCAAACCCAATCAATGTATTGACAAAAATGATTGCTTCGTTACACGATGAGAATAATCATATCACCATTCCTGGATTTTATTATAAAGTTGAAGAACTTTCAACCGAAGAAAGAGCTGAAATGGCGAAAGCCCCTTTCTCATTGGACAACTATAAAAAAGCATTAGATATTGACGAGGTGTATGGCGAAACGGGGTATGTAACTAATGAACGAAATTCTATTCGTCCTACATTAGATGTAAATGGAATTTGGGGTGGTTATACAGGTGAAGGAGCAAAAACCGTTATTGCAAGTAAGGCATTTGCTAAAATTTCAATGCGATTGGTTCCTAATCAAGACTGGGAAGAAATTACCGAATTATTCAAAAATCACTTCGAAAGTATTGCACCAAAATCAGTGAAAGTTGTTGTAAAACCTCATCATGGAGGGCAAGGGTATGTTACGCCAATTGACAGTGTTGGGTATAGAGCAGCAAATAAAGCCTATACCGAAACGTTTGGAGTGCCTGCAATACCGGTTCGATCGGGAGGAAGTATACCGATTGTTGCTTTATTTGAAAAAGAATTAAAGAGCAAAACTATTTTAATGGGATTTGGATTAGATAGCGATGCTATTCATTCGCCAAACGAACATTTTGGGGTGTTTAATTACTTAAAAGGTATTGAAACTATTCCTTTGTTTTACAAGTATTTTACAGAAATGAATCAATAAAATAGAATCCCGATTATTTCGGGATTTTTTTATTTTAAGACCCAGGAGTTAGTTCTCTTAAGTAGGTTTTTGAAAATTCTCGGTCTTTATTTAACTGCATTTTAAGTGCGTCAATCGATTCGAATTTTTCTTCAGTCCTAATGAATTTTAAAATAGAAACAGTTACGATTTTGTCATATAAATCTTCATTTACGTCAAAATAATGAACTTCTATGGTTTTGTTATTTTCACCCACTGTAGGATTATAGCCTATGTTCATCATTCCATACACACGTTTATTATTTATTGTGCTATAAACGACATACACCCCGTTTTTTGGAAGTAGTTTATAAGACTCGAGCAAAATAATATTTGCGGTAGGAAAACCAATTGTTCTGCCTAGTTGTTTTCCTTTTATTACTTTGCCAGAAAAAAAGTAATCATAGCCTAAATATTGGTTGGCAAATTCAATTGCTCCGTCTAAAAGTGCAGTTCTAATTTTAGTTGAACTTACCGTAATTTCATTAATTTCTTCGGCATTAATTTGGACTACTTCAAAATCATATTTTTCACCAAATGAAATTAAATCATTAATATCAGCGGTTCTATTTTTGCCAAAACGATGATCATAACCAATGATGATTTTATGGATGTTTAATTGGTCTACTAAAATGTCTTTTACAAATTCTTCAGCAGATAAATTAGAAAAAGCAGTATCAAAAGGATGAATAATTAAAGTGTCAATGCCATAATTTTCAAGTAGTGTTGCTTTTTCATCAATGGTGTTTAATAATTTAATCGCAACGTCTTGCTGAAGTACCATTCTTGGATGAGGAAAAAAGGTAAGCACAACTGCTTCATATTCACCATTATTTGTTCCTTTAGTCAATTTATCTAATATAGATTTATGTCCTAGATGAACTCCGTCAAAAGTGCCAATTGTTACATTTGTTTTTCTTGAACTGGTAAAAGAAGTAAGTGAATTGTATATTTTCAAAATGATAATTTAATGCAAAGTAAAAAGGATTGAACGCAT
>CAISYO010000134.1 GCA_903889745.1 uncultured Bacteroidota bacterium
AAGAGAAGCAAAATTACTTGAACTTGAAGCTCACAGAAGAACAAGAGAAGAGGCGAGAGCAATATTAGATGCACAAAAGAGAGAAAATGAAATTAAACAACAAGTCGTTGATAGATTAGAAAAGTATTCTAGAAATATGAAATCTATCGTATTCCAGGTCAACAAAAGATACTTAACAAAAAAAAGAGCTCCGTTAGCTTTTATTGATAATATTGCAGAGAATGGTGAGTGCTTTATAAAGAACCAAGACACTCCTGATAACGATTATTTATTTTTACTTTATATTAAAGGAGAAAATGCATCAGAACGTTTAGTGAATGATATTTCACTAGAGGATAAAACAGATTCTACTGAAACTAAAATGTTTAACCCGAAGAATGTTTTTGAAGCCTCAGATTATATGATTGATCGCCTAGCTTTGCTTTTCGAAAAAGAGAGAATTAATAAAAAATAGTTTATGCTTTAAATAAAAAAAGCCCCAGTTAATTAATATAACTGGGGCTTTTAAAAATTGACTTTAATATTTAATTAGAAACTTTTTCCAATTGAAATTTTAGCAGTCCATAATTCTGGATCTGCACTAAACGCTGTTCCTGAACTGTTTGTATAAGCAACAGTATCGTAATCAGTATAGTTTGCTTCAAATCTTACAAACATAGTTTTATCAATATTTTTTTGAACACCTAAACCAAATAGATAACCCTCTAGATCATCTTTTTTATTTAACGTTCCCTGAGTTGAAAGAGCTGCTGTTTTAATTTCTAAATCAGCATGAGAGTAACCAACTTTTCCAAATACCGCCAATCCATTTCCTAAATTGTAACTAGGCTGAATATAAGCTGTAAAATGGTTTTTTAAATCAAGTTGTGCTTTTCTAGTTCCAGTAGTTGTTACACCTGTTGATATGTCGGTGTCAGTATCTGATCTATCATCGATTTCTGAACTAAATGGAATATAATCTAAACCAAAAGCAACATCCCATTCTTTAGACATTGTTTTATTATATTCAACGAATATTGAAGCGAATGGAAAATCAGCATCGCCTGATTTATTTGTCTTAACGCTGTCTTTTGTTTGAGAACCTGATGCTTCAAAATTACCGTACGCTCCTGATAATCCGATATTATAATTATCTGCTAAAGCTGGAATTGAAACACTAGCTAACAACAAAGTGGCAGTACTTAATTTTGCTATTTTGTTCATTATTATTTTTCCTTATTTTATGTTTAATTAAACTGCTACACTTTTAAATAGTTAGAATATAAGTAGATAGTATAATTTTTATACATATAGGATAATTAATTACTAATTACTAAAAAGCTATATTTTACTGTGTTTTTTGTGTTGTTTTTATGCAACTTTTTTTTTTTTTATTGGGCAACAACCATTAGTTTATGTCTTTAAATCAATATTTTAAAAAATTAAGCAATGAGAATAAGGGGTTTATTTTTGGATTCGTTGGAATAATCATTTTTTCAATCACGCCTGTCGCAACCAAGATAGCTTTAGGAGCTAATAATAACCAACTTTCAGCAGAATTTATTACTTTTGGAAGGTCTGCTCTTGCTGGAATTTTGTCCTTTGCTTATTTATTTCTTTCTAAGAGAAAAATACCAAAGATAAAATATTTATTGGATTTTTCTGTAATCGCTTTATGTATAACAGTTGTATTTCCATTAACTCTTTCTTTAGGTTTAATTTATTCTACATCAATACATGCTGGAGTAATCTTAGCCTTTTTGCCATTAGCAACTGCAATCTTTGCTTCATTCTATTTTAAACAAAAAGCATCATTAGGATTTTGGGTATGCGCTTTTATTGGTTGTATATTAATTGTTATTTACATTTTGATTCACGGTCACGAAGAAAATAAAAAATTAGAATTATCATATTCTGATATTTTATTTTGCATTGCAGTGCTTGTTGCAGCGATTGGCTATAATTTTGGAGCTAAACTTACTAAAATTATGGTTTCCGCAGATGTAATTTCATGGGCGCTTGTTCTTGCTTTACCAGTTCACTTTACCTTAGCGATTTATTATTTTCCAA
>CAISYO010000135.1 GCA_903889745.1 uncultured Bacteroidota bacterium
AGTTAATGTTTTAATATTTTTTTCTAATACTATGAAATAAGCACAAAAAAGGAATAAAAAAACCTACAAGGAAAAATATCTTGCAGGTTTGAAGTCTTAATTCTTAATACAAGAATCTTGCTTTTTTTTATTGTTCAGAAACTTTTGCCCAAGTATCTCTTAATCCAACTGTTTTATTAAAAACTAATTTTTCAGCGGTTGAATCTCTGTCTACGCAAAAATAACCTAAACGTTGAAATTGAAAATGATCTAATTCTTTTGATGTAACTAAACTTGGTTCTACGTAACCCATAATTACTTTTAATGAATTTGGATTGATGAATTCTTTAAAATCAACTTCTTTATCTTTATCTGGGCTTTCATTAGTGAATAATCTGTCATATACACGAACTTCTGCTTCTTTTGCGTGCGAAATAGAAACCCAATGAATGGTTCCTTTTACTTTTCTTTGACTAGCTTCTGAACCGCTTCCAGATTTTGAATCGACGTCGTAAGTAGCATGAATTTCGGTAATATTTCCGTTTTCATCTTTTATAACTGATTCACCTTTAATGATATAGGCGTTTTTTAAACGCACTTCCGTTCCTAACGTTAATCGGAAAAATTTCTTGTGAGCTTCTTCTTGAAAATCTTCTCTTTCAATGTATAATTCTTTAGAAAAAGGCACTTTTCTATAGGTCATTACTACCTCTTCAGGATTATTTTCAGCTTCTAGCCATTCTTCTTGACCTTCTGGATAATTTGTAATTACTAATTTTACAGGATCTAAAACCGCCATTACACGAGGTGCAATTTTGTTTAAATCTTCACGCACACAAAATTCTAAAAGCGAAACATCAATCAAATTATCACGTTTTGCAATTCCGATTGTGTTGGCAAAATTTCGAATGGATGTTGGGGTATAACCACGTCTTCTCATTCCAGAAATGGTGCTCATACGAGGATCATCCCAAGATGTAACATGTTTTTCTTCAACTAATTGCAATAATTTTCGTTTAGAAACTACGGTGTGCGATAAATTTCTACGCGCAAATTCTCTTTGCTTTGGACGTACTTTAGTTTCATCATAAATTTGATTCAAAAACCAATCATATAATTCACGGTGTGGCAAAAATTCTAGCGTACAAAATGAATGCGAAATTTGCTCTAAATAATCGCTCTCTCCATGTGCCCAATCGTACATTGGATAAATACACCAATCGTTTCCAGTTCTATGATGATGCGCGTGCATAATGCGATATATAATAGGATCACGCATTAACATATTGTTAGCGCCCATCGAAATTTTAGCACGTAAAACGTGAGTTCCTTTTTCGAATTCTCCGTTCTTCATACGTGTAAATAAATCTAAATTCTCTTCGATAGTTCGATTTCTAAATGGAGAATTAGTTCCGGGTTGCGTAGGAGTTCCTTTTTGTTGTGCCATTTCTTCCGAAGTTTGGCTATCTACATACGCTTTATCTTTTTCTATTAATTCTACTGCCCAATCATACAATTGTTGGAAATAATCTGAAGCATAACATTCCTTATCCCATTTAAAACCCAACCATTCTACATCACGCTTGATTGCGTCAACATATTCTTGCTCTTCTTTTGAAGGATTAGTATCATCAAAACGTAGATTTACTGGCGCTTTATAATCGATTCCTAAGCCAAAATTTAAACAAATAGCACTGGCATGACCCACGTGCAAATACCCATTTGGTTCTGGTGGAAAACGAAAACGTAATTTATCTGTTGACAAACCATTTTTTAAATCTTCTTCAATGATTTGTTCTATAAAATTCAATGATTTTTCTTCTGTTGACATTATTTTTCTATCTTTTATGCAAAGATAGAAAATGTTTCAAGTTTCAAGTTTAAAAGTTTGAGGTTTTATGTAACTTTGGATAAAGAAAACAACTTGAAACCAAAAAACCTTAAAATTGAAACTAAAAAATTATGGGAATAATTAAATTACAAAATATAAGAACCTTTTCATATCATGGTTGTTTAGTAGAAGAAGAGAAAATTGGTTCAGATTACCGAGTAGATTTAGAAATAAAAACCGATTTACGAAAATCGGCACAAACCGATGAATTATCTGATACTGTTGATTATGTTTTACTGAATAAAATTGTGGTGGAAGAAATGGCAATTCGTTCAAAACTTTTAGAACATGTGGGGCAACGCATTATTACACGATGTTTTTCAGAAATTCCTGCGGTATCTAGAATAAAACTTGGTGTTTCAAAATTGAATCCACCAATAGGTGGTGATGTTGAAGCGGTTACTATTGAAATGGAAGAGTTTAGAAATTAAGTATCAAGTTATTGGAATAAAGTTTAGAGTAATATTAAAATTTTTTAAACTATAAACTTTTAAACTATAAACTTTTTTATATACATTTGCAATCCGTATAAGTAACGGCGTCGTGGCCGAGCGGCTAGGCACCGGTCTGCAAAACCGTCTACTCCGGTTCGAATCCGGACGATGCCTCTGAAACCTTCTAAGAAATTAGGAGGTTTTTTATTTTAAATTGATAAGAAATTATAAGATAGTTCTAAAATAGACTAAAAATAAACGTTTTAATTACCTTGTGTCTTCTATTTTATGCACTACCTTTTCTTTAAATCCTGGAAAAACACCTTGTAATAAAAAGAACACACCAAAAATGATTAAAATAAAACTAATAACTCTTTTTATTTTATAAATATTAACGGGTGTAAGGCGGTGTTTTAGTTGTTTAGCAAGAATAATTTTTACCACATCGATAGCTAAATAAAAAAACAAAGTGGCTGTAAAAAAAGTAAAAACTCGTGATGGAATCATTTGTAATCTTGGTCCTTGTGTAATAATAACCATCATCCAAAAACCTAATATTCCTATGTTGATCACATTTAAGAAAAAACCTTTAAAAAATATACCTAAATAGTTATTTTGAGGAATATCGTCAATATCTTTTTCTTCATCAATTACAAATTTTTTCTTTAATTGAGTATAGGATATTAAACCATATATAGACATAATTAATCCACCAATAATATATAAATTAGGATTATCTTTAAACTGAGCTAAAATTTGATTGGAAGCAAAATAAGCAATTAAAATAAAAATAATATCACTAAAAATAATACCACAATCTAACGTAAAAGCAGCTTTAAATCCTTTGGTAATACTGGTTTCAAGTAAAACAAAAAAACCAGGTCCAATAGAAATAGCGAGTAAAAAACCCCATGGAATTGCTGCTAAAATATCTTGTATAATCAATTGTTTAGTATTCTGTTATTAGTATTCAGTACGTTCAATAAATCACGAATTTACAAAAAATCTGCCAACAAAAAACTGAAAACTTATTACTTTTTATTTAGCTTGTTCAATTGCTCCTCCGGCAATTTTCTTTTCGTTAATTTGTTTTGGTGTGCCATAAATAATGATTTCACCACCCGCTCTTGTTTTTGCTTCTACTAAATCAGTTGCATATACAGCTGCCATTCCTCCAGCATTAACAGTTACAACGGTTTGTTGTGTTTTACAATCTTGACCATCATATTTTCCACCTGAATTGGATAAAATATCTTGATTTTTTACATCACCAATAACCGTTACAATACTTCCTTGCGAAACACGAACTTGTAATCTGTCTGCTTGTAAATTTGTAAGTTTAATTTCTGATCCTTCTTTACAAATGATATCAAAATTAAGCGCTGAAATTGCATCTTTAGCACCTATTCTACTTCCTTCATTAGCTTCAACAGCTTCTAGTTTTGTATAATAAACAGTTGCAGATATTGTTTCTCCTCTTAACATTTTTGTTAAAGGCATTCTGATTTTTAATTCGCCTCTTTTATTAATTACTTCTACTTCTTGTGAATTAGCTCCAGTTAGAATTACTTTATTTTCAGATGAAGCTACTAAGTTGACATCAATTTTATCAAAAGCTGTTACTTTAGTAAAATCACTAATAAATCTCTCGGTTTGTGCGAAAGTTATTGAACTGATTAAAAATAAACTAAAAATTATAATTTTCATTA
>CAISYO010000136.1 GCA_903889745.1 uncultured Bacteroidota bacterium
CCTGTTCTTTTAACATTGTGGATGACATTTACTGCAGGATTTATTATTGAAATAAATCGATTTTTTCCAGATATGTTAGGATTATATTTTTAAATTCTGAAAAAATTTTAAAACTAATTGTTCGATTATTAAATTTATAGATAATCGAACAAATTTTTGTATGTTCGCTGAAATAAGATTTTGATTCAGAATATTCGTTGCCTTTTGAATCGGGATAGTAGGATTTGAACCTACGGCACCCTGCTCCCAAAGCAGGTACTCTACCAAACTGAGCTATATCCCGTTATATATACAATAACGAAATTAACTATATCATATATCTAAAATTATGTTAAGTAATTAAATTTTTAGTCAAATCTTATTGTAATTTCAACTGTACAAAATTTATTATTTTAATCTTTTATAATCATACACGATGGCTCTAAATCTCTAGGTTTAACCTTTACACTATTGACTTTTTTGTTCGATATTTTTAATATTAATTAAATTTGCTTTTTAGTAGACTTGGGTTGAAGTAGTAAACACCGATCCAATTTTAAAGGAACCTACCATGAGAAGCGAAAAACATTATTTTTAATAGTTGTTTCTGCAGCGGAAATCCATATTAGAAATAGCAGAAAAACTATCAGATACCGCGTTGGCTAACCAGCCTTTAACTGCTTTATTCATTTCCTTCCTCCTTTTCCTTTTTTATTGTTTTTTATTTATTTATCCTTTATTATTGATACACTATTTATTATAAAAATATTTACTAAAAAAAATTAAACAATGATTTTTAGCAATCGTATTAAACAATTAGAAAAAATCGTTTATGATGGGTTTAAAGTATTTTTTGACTTCATTGCTCGCTTTTTAGGATATCCGGATGTTCCTGGAATGCCAATTTTTCCGTTAGATTTCAAGGCACGTGATCAATTAATGGGCCAAGATTTATTGCCTAAACATATTACAGAAATACCTCCTACTCAAGCACAACGCCCTGAAACTTTGACTGAAGCATTCTTTGGTACTTTTCCTTATACAATGCCAATTGAGAAACATTTTTATCAACATAAGGCAGAAGGTTATTATAATTTTTATGTTGAAAATTATAGAAACATGTACTTTCTACCAGACTGGTTATCAGGATATATTCAAATTCATTTTAACATAACAGTTGATCATTCGGGTTTAGAATTGTGCCGCGATGTATTTTTTTACGTTATCCTACTTTACGGAGCAATTGTTAGTATACGCACAACGCTATTTTGGATGCTTGCAATTAATCCTTATACTTTTCCTTGGGTATTTGCTGTTGATTTTGTTGATTGGATTTATGACGCCTTAGCTGGAATACTGCCATGTTTTGTCGGAATTGATTTAGTTCCATCTATTTTCGCTATGTTGATAGGAAAAGTTACAGACTCAGCAAATCATCTAGTTTTTACTATGCCATTTTTACCAAGTGAAGGGAATAGAGTTAAAATGTTGATTGATGGGGAGTTAAAAGATGTAGTACAATTTCATTATCTACCATATCTGTGGTATAAATACCCAATTCCAATGAATCTTAGAGAATTTTGGTATTCTGAACGTCCTGATATATTAAATTTTATGGAAAAA
>CAISYO010000137.1 GCA_903889745.1 uncultured Bacteroidota bacterium
CGTCGGCTAATTGAAATTCGTTGATAAAAAAATTGCCTTTATCCGCAAAATAAACCCTTTGATATGGCGTTGAAAGTAAGCCATTTTGATATAAAATATCTAAGAAAAATGAACCTTGAATTTTCTTGGTAACCACTTGCGAAAATCCTAAACTTAACGCATAGGAATTTCTATTAATTATAGAATGTGTTTTATAATTTACTGGATTATATATTTCCGATGAAATTTGACCTGGTGTGATGATAAACTTATTAAAAATTCCTCCAGAAAGTCCATAATTTGAAAAATCGTCTAATTCTTTTGGATAAATTGGAGTCCAAGTGTCTAAATAAACATTTGCGGCTACTGAAACTTCCGAGTTTTTCCCATTGAATAATCTCGAAACGCCTCCACCAAAACCAATTGATGAGTAATCATATTCCACCGAACCCGAAATGTGTCCGTTCCAAATCGTATTTCTATCATCAGAGCTGTGGCTATAATTTAATGATAAAGACGTTAAAACATCTTGAGCTGAAGCTCCAGAACTTGCTTGCCAAGGGCTTGGTGTATTACTATCAAACGGATTAATATTTCCGGATGAAGCAGAAGTATAAGCAGAAAGACCAGCATCAACTGTTAAGACATCATCATCATTTAAAGGAATTGCTACTACAAATGTGGGTGTAAGATTTGTTAATTCTTCCATTCCTTTTCCTCCAGAAACAGCAGAATGGATGCCATCTTGCTTGTAATAACTCATTAAAAAATCTAATTCTATAGATTCTAATACTCTTTTTTTGTAGGATACACTTGTTGAGTCTTTTTGTTGTGAATAAGCTATACTACTCAAAAATGCAAAGACTATTATTAATTTATTTTTCATTCTAATTATTTCTTAATTACATCCACAACCACCACCCGTTTTTCCGCCATTTGCCCCCGATGCTGCTTCACGATACACTTGAAATGTGATTTCAAATCGTTCTGAACTTCTTGCCGATAATTTCATATCAGGGTCATTAATATATTGCTTGTCATATTCTTTAACAGAATTACAAGAAATTGTAGCAACTACAATAATGGCTAAAACAATAATTCTTTTCATTTATTGATATTTTTTAATGTCTATATTTTTTGAAGCATGAATTGCTCCTTTTTCATCTACAATAATGCAACCTATTCCTTTGAGCTGATTTACTAAATCTAACCCAACTTCAATTCCTAATACAAATATGCCTGTTGCTAACGCATCTGCTAACTCGGTTTGCTTTGCAAAAACAGAAACACTTACAATTCCTGACGCAGGATAACCTGTCCTTGGATCAATAATGTGTGAATATCTTTTACCGTTAAAGGTTACATATTTCTCATAACTTCCAGATGTTTCAACAGCACTATCATTTAATGGAAATGTTGCAAAAACTTTATTTTTATTTAAGGGATTTACAATTCCAACGGTCCAATCCGTACCATTGGGTTGTTTCCCCCATGTATTAATATCACCTGATATATTTACTAATCCAGATGCACAACCGTTTTCTTGTAATAATACTTTTATTTTATCGGCTATATATCCTTGACCAATTCCTCCTAAACCCAGTTTCATTCCTTGATTCTTTAAAAAAATCGTAGTATCTTCTTCATTTAGAATAATATTTTCATATCCTACTTTTTCAACCGATTTCTTTATGTTTTCTGCTGATGGCATTTCTTTCATGCTACCGTCAAATTTCCAAATTTTATCCATCGATGCATAACTAATATCAAAGGCACCATCAGTTAGTTTTGAAATATTTTTTGCTCTTTTTACCAATTCAAACACTTCTAAATCTACTTTAACTGGTGCAATTCCAGCATTTTGGTTCACCAACGATATTTGAGTTGTAGGTATCCAATCAGATATTAAATTTTCAATTCTTTTTACTTCTGAAATAGCTAATTCTGTGAATTGATTTCCCTGTATCGAATCTTTAGCAATAACCGTAATTTCAAATGGGCTTCCCAACAAGTTTTTCTTCTTTTTAAAAACCTGCTGTCCAAATGTTATACTGGTAACAAATACTACTATAAGAATTGTTATTAATCTCATTTTTTTTCTAATACATGAATCATTTTAATATACTCTTCAGGAGAAACGTTTTTAAATCCCATTTTTCCTAATAATTTTCCGTTTTTATCCAATATAACAACTAATGGAAAACTTCCTTCAATATTATATTTTTCAGCTAATTTTCGGTTGTGTTCTGTTTGTTCCTTAGACAACTCATTTGCCTTTTTTCTAGGAAAATTTGCTTTAACTAAAACCCATTCTTTCGCAGCTTCGCTTTTAAATGCTTCTGATTGCCAAATATTTTTATCCAATTTAATACAAGGAGCACACCAATCAGATCCTGAAAAAACAATAATAATGTTTTTATCTTGTTCACTCGCTGTCTTTTTTGCTTGTTCAAAATCAGTTAGCCAATTTTGAGCAAGGCCGTAATTAGATACTATAATAAGCATTGCAAAAATGATCTTTTTCATTTTGTATTCTTTATGGTTTATTAATCACATCGATTAAATTAATATAGAAAATAATTAAAAGAATTAAAATAGGTTTAATGCTAACAAATAAACTGATTTTTTATCAAAATAGTATGAAGTATTTGATAACTTAAGCAAATTTTAAGTTTATAAATAATGAAATTAAAATTAAGCTAAACCATTATACTTTCTCAAAAACCATTCAATTCCTAAAACACTAATCAAAAATAGTAACACCCACTTCCAATCAATCAATGGAAATTTTAAGATTGTTTCTTTTTGAATGGGCAAATAGTTTTCGTTTTTAAGTAATGAATCAACTAAACTATCAATTTGATTTGGATAGTAAACAGCGCCATTAGTATTTGATGCTAATTGTTCTAATCTAGATTGATCAGGATTGACAAATTGTTTTTCTAAATCAAAATTTAAAATTTCAAATGCACCAGAAAAACTTGAGTTTGAATTTTTTTCAATA
>CAISYO010000138.1 GCA_903889745.1 uncultured Bacteroidota bacterium
AATGTAATATTATGAAGATAATAGTTTTTACTTATCGCATCTTCTTTTATAATTTCTTCAATATTACCATCTTCTGCCATTAATTTTATTAATTCGAAATTTTGTTTGTTTTCATCCCCTTGATTAACAAATTGAAAAACACCATTAACAGCTTTTATTTCAATTTTACTAATATTGTCAGAATTAGAAATGCCTATTGATGTAAAAAAAGCGGTATCTTTTTCAATTAATCTAGAATTTAAAAATTCAATTTTTTTATATAAGTACTCATTACTTCCAAAATTTGGAATCACTAAAATATCTTGAGTATACGAACTATTTTTATCTAAAAAATAGCCTAAGGCTAATCCTATAACAAAAAGGGAGGACACAATAATAATCTTCTTTTTTAGAAAGAAAATAAAGTCAAAAATAGAATTAATTACACCTTGAAAAAAGTTTTGAATTCCTTTACCTATTTGTCCTAAATCAATTTCTTGGTCTTGAGAATTTGTACTCATTTTTTTTATTTTACATTAAAAATCTGTTCTATAATCTTGATCGTAATTAAATATGTGGGTTTTACCCCGGTTGTTCCTAATCCGCCAGAGGCTAGTGTACTTCCAGTTTCAAGTGGGTTATCTGAAGCATAGTAGGCATAACGTACTTTTACGTTTGGATTTATACTTTTTCTAATTCTTGAAGCCGATTGTATGGCTTTTTGATAATAAGCGCCTTCCATTTCTAATCCTATGGCTTGCCAAGTTGACTCGTGGAAAAATTTCAACAAATCTCTGTTTTGTAAAGAAGTTCCTAGAACGGTAATCATTGGTCCTTCAAAAACCGGAATGTCATGTCCTTTTAGCATTTCGGCTTTTAATTCGTTTTCAAAGAAATAATTGTCGGCCGTTCCTTCATTCACATGAGCTGTTGGAATCATAATATCTCCTTTTCCTCCTTCTAAAATACCTGCTTTCCCCATTATTGAAACCGACTCTACATTCATGAAAATTTTTCCGTTTTCTGTTTTATACGGTTTTAATAATTCATCAATGGTTTCATAAGCTTGTTCTCCAAAAGCATAATCCATTACAATTAGCACGGGTTGTTTACTACCTAAATTAGCTTTCGCGAAAGCTGTTTTTATTAGGTCAATTTTAGCCGTATCAAAAATTTGAACGTCAATATTTGTTCCTGATGTATCTGGTAACGAAATCATACCTTGTGATAACGCTAAATCTTCCACTTTCTTGCGTAACTCTTTATTATTTGAACTACTTAAATCTTCAAATATCTGAAAATCAGCTGACTCTTTATATTTTTTTCCTAATACCGGTTCGGCAAAAATAGAATTCATAACACTGTGCATATTGGCACTAATAATATGAATTGGGCGTTCAATCAATTGGTTATGAACCAACACTTCTTTAATGTTATTTGCCCAAATTTCCCCATAAATATGGTGTCCTAAACGTTCTCTTAATATCGGGCTAAACGTTATGGTTCTTTTGTTGTTGTCAACCACTTCTTCAATGGCAAGTTTTCCTAACCAATATACGATGTGTAAAAAACGCTCTGGTGTTTCGGTAGTTCCAAAATCAGTATAAATGGCTTTAACTTCGGCAAAAGTTCTTCCTAAAATATTAGAAGCGTGCGAAATTGCTTTTTCTCTTTCAACTAAAGTCAGCTTTTTATTTTGCAACACTACTTGTTCTAGTTTTTCCCAATCGCGGGTAAATCTTCCTTCCTCATCAATTAAAACCCGGTCTTTAATTTTATGCGATTCAATAAAAATAAACGTTAAATGAGTTAAAATGTCATAAATATCAGATCGTCCGCGAGTAATTTCAATGTTCATTTGCTCGTCGTCGATACGGTAGCAATTTCTTCTTCTTTTTGGTGGAACGATTGCTTTAAAATGAGAATTTGAATAGCCTTCATCTGAGGTTAAATTAATATATCTACATTGTTCAATACCTACAGGCAAGCGTTCAATTACATACAATAATCCGTTTAATTCTACTTTTTCTTCGGCAATGGAGCCGTAAATTTCTGGTCGAAGTGCTAATAAAGCATCTCTTAAAGTTTCTCCTGAAACACCCATTGGTTTATAAAAACCTCTGTTGAATAAATGTCTCATGGTAATATACAGTCGCTCAATAGCTGCTGAGGACTCTTGCGCTCTAGAGCGCGAAATGTTTTTAATGTCTTTCATTAATATTTTGTTTAACTAACCTGCAAAGTTACAAATTTTATTTTTAGTTAGATAATACTAGGGTTATAGAAGGTTCATTTATTCTAAGCGGTTCGGTAAAATTAGTCTCTTGTTTAGTCCATTTTCCATAAGCATACGTGTAGAAAAAATCTCGAGCAACATAATTATAAAGCACATAGGGTTGATACTTTGTTCCTTGTTTATTTTGTTCAATTAATAACTTTTCATACGCCACAAAAAGTCCGTTTTTAGGAAATTCTAAATCCAAATTACTTAGGTTAAATTTATGTTTTATTACGCCTTTTTGTAAGGAAACTATATAATCTTTAGTCAATAATTCTTCTCCTGGCGCGCCGTTTTCATTCACCTTATAGAAATGTAATTTTATAGTGGCATTATCAATTCGGCTATCGGTAAAAATGGTAACTTCTTTAATAAATCTGGTTTTGCTATACGATTTTTCATACGGAAAAAACTTAGCTTCTACTTTTGGTCCATTATCAAAAGCCTGAAAAGTGCTGTTTTTAATAATTCCTATTTCAACTTGCTTGGTTTCTTTTTTGTTTAAAATCACCATTTCTTTTAGATCAAAAATGATAGGATTTAATAAAACTATTTGGGTTTGATTGGCTTTGAGTGTTTTTTTGTTGTATCCTAAAATCGAAAAAACAATATTTTTATCAGATGAAGTCGCTAAAACAAAACTTCCATCAATTTCAGAAGTTGTTCCAATAGTTTCGTTCTCCACCCAAATATTCACATAAGGTATCGGTTCGCCCGAAAGACTGTCTTTGACCACGCCTTTAATTTGTGAAAGCGCAAATTGGCTTATAAATAGGAACAACCAAATCAGTCTTTTTTCTATCATCTATTTTCTATTTTATCAAAAAAATCCGCAATAGCTCTATCGTTACTCAATCTCGGTAATTTATTTTGTCCGCCAAGCTTACCTTTAGATTTCATGTATTCTTGAAAACCGTTTTTTGGAACTTTGGTAATTACTAACGTTCGTAATACATTGCCAACAATCAAATCGTCATAATAAACATTTTGTTTGCGCATGGCAGCATCAATTTGTAACGCAAATTCTTCTAAATTATTAGGTTCTTCCGACACTTCAGAATCGAATTCAATGAACCATTCGTGATAAGGTAAGGCTTCTTTTGGATTAATTTGGGGCGCCACCGTAAACTCATTTACTCGAACATCGGTTCCTTCCATCGCTTCTTTAAGAGCAGATTCGACTTCTTTTCCAATAACATGCTCACCAAAAGCTGAAATATAATGTTTGATTCGTCCCGAAACAATCACTCGATACGGTTTTAAACTTGTAAACTGAATCGTATCGCCAATATTGTATGCCCAAAGTCCGGCGTTGGTAGAAATGATTAAAACGTAATTTACATTTAATACTACTTCTCCAATGGTGTATCGTTTTGGGTTTTCGGTGAAAAATTCATCAGCTTTTATGAATTCGTAAAAAATTCCGGAATTCAACAGCAATAACATGCCTTTTTCCTTCTGCGAATCTTGATACGCAAAAAACCCTTCGGAAGCCGGAAACAACTCTATCGAATCTACTTTTCTGCCAATTAGATTTTCGAATTTAGCGCGATACGGTTCAAAATTAACACCGCCATAAATGAATAAATTAAAATTTTTGAAGATTTCGCCCACAGGCTTATTCGCTTTTATGGCCAATTTTTCAAAATACATTTGCACCCAACTCTGAATACCCGAAATCACGGTCATGTCTTCCTTAATCGTTTCGGCTACAATGGCATCCACTTTGGTTTCCCAGTCTTCAATACAATTGGTTTCCCAACTTGGCATTCTATTTTTTTGTAAGTACTTCGGAATAAAATGCGCTACAATGCCTGATAATCGCCCTAATTTAATTCCGTTTTTTTCTTCCAAAACAGGGCTTCCTTGCAGAAATATCATTTTTCCGGATACAAAATCAGCCTTGCCTGTTTCGTGAATGTAACTTAAAATTGCGTTTCTAGCAGCTTGAATATGAAAAGGCATAGATGCCGAAGTAAGTGGAATATATTTTGCGCCCGAAGTGGTTCCAGAGGTTTTAGCAAAATACAAAGGTTTTCCTTTCCAAAGGATGTTTTCTTCCCCTTTTACTACTAAATCAACATAGGATTTTAAACCTTCATAGTCGCGAACAGGAACGTTTTTAGTAAAATCGGAATGGTTTTTTATAGCGCTAAAATTATGCTCTTTTCCAAATTTTGTTTGAGTTGCTTCTTTAATTAATTCTTGAAATACTTTTTGTTGGGTTTCAATTGGATTATTGACCCATTTTTGTGTTTTAGCGTGAATTCTTTTTGCTAAAATTTTTGCTGCTAAAGCTTTTAACGACATGCTAATTGAAATTGATAAATTGGGTTGGGTCAATTGGAAAACCATCTTTCCATAATTCAAAACGTAAAGTGGCGTTTGTCTTTTGAGGTGTGGAAGTTCCTGCTAAGGCAATTACCTCACCAGATTTCACAATATTTCCTTGTGATTTTGTAACCGATGCCGCATTTTTATATACCGACAAAATATCGTCTTTATGGCGAATAATCACCACATAACCCGAGCTGGGCGTCCAATCTGAAAAAATAATTGTTCCGGCAGCAATAGCTTTAATGGGTGTGTTTTTTCCTAATGCTAATGTTACGGCTAAATGTTTATTTTTTGGACTATATTTTTCAATAATTATGCCTTGAACTGGAGGAAATAAAACAAATGCAACTTTTGGCTTAGCCGAATCAAACACATTGTATTTATCTTCTTTTATAACCTGATCTCTTAACTCCTTTTCTTTTTCTGTGGGCGCAACCGAAGCTTCTTCTGCTCCTAAATCATCTATTGCTTTTATAGAGTCTTTATTCAATTTTGCATATTCTAAATCGCCCGTTAGCACTTTTTTTATAGAAGCTATATAGGCGTTATTTAGCTTTACTGAACGCTCTAAAGAATCTGATTTAATAGCCATGTCTAGCGCTTCTTGTTTTAATTTTGAGGAGGCATATCCCGGAATATATTCGCGAAGCGGCGTAAAAGCAATGATAAAAGTAGTCACAAAAATAATTACTATAGCGCCAATTGATCCCACGACAAAAACATTCATTAAATTTAATTTTAATGAAAACGTTTCCTCAAATGTGTCTTCGTTAAGAATTACTAACCTTCTTTTATTGTATAATTTTTTGAGAAGTAATTGTCGTTTTAATCGATTATTGGACATTATTTTACTAAAATTTGTAACACAAATATACTAAATACAACGTGTTCTTACTTTATTACGTATAATAATTCGTTAAAAAATAATGGTTTGTGAATTTCTTATTATCTTTGTATGGTTATAAACGAATAAAAGTTTTAAATTATATATATCATGGGAAAATTAGGTCTTACAGAAATATTAGTCATTTTAGCTATTGTTTTATTACTTTTTGGAGGTAAAAAAATTCCAGAATTAATGAAAGGTTTAGGAAGCGGAATTAAAGAATTTAAAAATGCTGCTAAAGATGAACAACCTGCTAATTCTAAAAAAGAAGAGGAAACTAAAGAGTAATCTATTTATTTTCCAATTAAAAAATTCCAAATTCTAATATTACTTAGAATTTGGAATTTTTATTTTAAAATACCATAGTCAACTGAATTCTTTTTCTCGCTTCGTCCACCTCAACAACTTTAACTTGAACGTGTTGGTGCATTTTTACCACCTCATTAACATCAGAAACATAGCCTTCTTTTAACTGGGAAATATGAACCAAGCCGCTTTCTTTAATTCCTAAATCTACAAAGCAGCCAAAAGCGGTGATATTATTGACTATTCCGGGTAAAATCATACCTGTTTTTAAATCTTTTATCGTTCGAACATTTGGGTCAAATTCAAAAATTTTAGCCGCTTTTCTTGGATCTAATCCTGGTTTTTCTAACTCTTTTAAAATGTCTTTTAGCGTTAAAATTCCAATTTCTGAAGTAATGTATTTTTCAGGAGAAATTTGGGTGATTTTTTCTTTATTCGCTATTAGTTCATCTGTTTTTACACCCAAATCTTTAGCCATTTTTTCTACTATTGTATACGCTTCTGGATGCACGGCCGAATTATCTAACGGGTTTTTTCCGTCTTTAATACGAATAAATGCTGCGGCTTGTTGGTAAGCCTTTTCGCGCAAACGAGGCACTTTTTTCAGTTGTTTTCTGTCTTCAAAAGGACCGTTTTCTGAACGATAGGCCACAATATTTTCTGCCATTTTTTCTCCAATGCCCGAAACATAACTCAATAACGATTTACTAGCGGTGTTGATGTTAATTCCTACCGAATTCACGCAACTCATTACCGTACTATCTAATGCTAATTGTAATTTGGTTTGATCTACATCGTGCTGATATTGTCCAACACCAATGGATTTTGGATCGATTTTTACCAATTCGGCCAACGGATCTGAAAGTCGTCTTCCTATAGAAACTGAACCACGAACGGTAACATCATAATTAGGAAACTCATCACGCGCAATTTTACTCGCCGAATACACTGATGCACCCGCTTCTGAAACCACAAAAACCTGTACCGACTTGTCAAAAGCAATTTTTTTAATAAAAAACTCCGTTTCGCGAGAAGCCGTTCCGTTTCCAATTGAAATAGCTTCAATATTATAAGCATTTACCATCGAACGGATTTTTTTCATCGCCATAGCGGTATCGTTTTGAGGCGCGTGCGGATAAATGGTTTCGTTATTTAATAAATCACCTTTTTCATCCAAACAAACCACTTTACAACCCGTTCGATACCCAGGATCAATGGCTAAAATACGTTTTTCGCCTAAAGGCGGCGCCAATAACAACTGACGTAAATTTTCTGAAAACACATCAATGGCTTTGATGTCGGCTTTTGCTTTTGCATCTTGCAACGTTTCGTTTGAAATAGCCGGTTCTAACAAGCGTTTATAACTGTCTTTAATGGCTAATTCTAAGTGTTCGGTTGCCTCAGAATTTTTATTTTTAATGGTATTTTCTTCAATGAAATTGATTGCTTCTTCTTTTTCGATGGTAACATTTAGTTTCACGAAACCTTCTGCTTCGGCACGCAACATGGCTAATAATCGGTGGGAAGGTGCTTTTGAAATAGGCTCTTCCCAATCAAAATATTGTGAAAATTTTTGAGCGGCTTCCTCCTCTTTTTTCGTCTTTACTACTTTTGTGGTAATCACCGCTTTTCGTTGGAATAAACGACGTAAATTTTTACGAATAAAAATAGTTTCATTAATCCATTCGGCAATAATGTCGCGAGCGCCTTGTAATGCTTCATCTTCGTTTTTAACGTTTGCATTCAAATAGTTTGATGCCAAAAACTCAAGATCATCATTTTTTTGACTCATGATAATTTTTGCTAAAGGCTCTAATCCATTTTCACGAGCTACATCGGCTTTGGTTTTTTTCTTCTTTTTATAAGGCAAATACAAATCTTCCAGTTCTTGCAAATCAAAACTGTTTTCAATTTTAGATTTCAATTCAGGCGAAAGCGCATTTTGCTCTTCAATCGATTTTAAGATGCTTTCTTTTCGCTTGACGATTTCCTCAAATTGCTTATTTAATTTAGAAATAGCTTCAATTTGAACTTCATCTAAATTTCCGGTTTGATCTTTACGGTAACGCGAAATAAAAGGAATCGTACAGTCTTCTGAAAGTAATTTTATAGTAGCTTCAATACTTTTAGGCGCAATATTGGTTTGGTTTTGTATGAATTGGATTGTGGTCATTGTTACATCTAAATTAAAATGCTAAAATACTATCTTTGAATAAAATTATACCCCAATGGAACCAATATTATTATATCTATTGATTATAAATTTATTAACTCTTTTTATTTGGGGTTATGATAAACAAATGGCTAAAAAAAATAGTCAACGAATTTCGGAAATTCGCTTATTTTTATTGGTTTTCTTTGGTGGATTATTAGGCGGTATTTTAGGAATATTGCTATTTAGACATAAAATTTCGAAGCTTATTTTTCTGCTCAAATTTTGTGTTGTTGGTTTATTACATTTAATTCTATTGCGTTTTGTGCTACGAATTTTGTGGAACTAAATAGTATTGTTTAATCCTGAACGATAAAATCTTTTGGGTCTTCTTTTTTAAATTCGGGTTGAATAGTGGTGTGGTTGATGCCAAAATTTTCAAATAAAAGCAATTCAATTCGGTTTAAAACTTCATCAAATTGAGTCAATGTAAAATCTTCAGGGCAATCTAAATGCGCTTCTAAATGTATTTCTTCTTCATTTAAATGCCATACATGAATGTGGTGCAACTTTCCGGCTCCAGACACTTTATGTACTGCTCTAACAATTTCTTTAATATCAATGTGTGCAGGTGTAAATAGCATTAGCATTTTTGTTGACTTAAGTAATAAATCTATTCCCACAACAATTAAATAAATAGCGATTAAAATCGTCATCACACTATCAACCCAAAACCATCCGAAAAATTTCATTAATAACCCGCCCACTAAAACCGCTATTGAAGCCATCATATCGGTAAGTAAATGTAAGTAGGCCGATTTCATATTCAAATTATGATTGGCGTCTTTTTTTAATAAAATAACCGAAAAACCATTTACAGCTATTCCAAGTGCGGCCAACCAAATTACAAGATTTGATTTTATATCGTGAGGATGTATAAAACGTTCAATAGCTCCATAAATTAAAATGAAAGCCACAATAATTAAAGTAGCGGCGTTTACAAATGCAGCAATCAATTCGGCGCGTTTTAATCCGAAAGTCTGATCAATAGAAGCTTTTCTTCTAGATAATTTATTAGCGATTAAACTAAAAACCAAAGAAAGAACGTCGGAAAAATTATGTAAAGCATCAGAAATTAATGCTAAACTACCTGAAACAATTCCGCCCACAACTTGAGCTATTGTAATTAGTAAATTCAATAAAATAGAATACACTAAATTTTTAGCTTTTACTTCGTGTTTTTCGATGTGAACGTGATTGTGGTTCATTGAAAGATTATTTACAAGCTATTTTATGCACACGATTTGCGTGTCTTCCGCCTTCAAAAGAGGTGGTTAAAAAAGTATCTACCATTTCTATGGCTTGTTGAATAGAAGTATAACGAGCTGGAATACTTAAAACATTAGCATCATTATGTTGACGAGCTAAAGCTGTAATTTCTTTTGTCCAACATAAAGCCGCACGAATATCTTGATGTTTATTCACTGTCATAGCTATTCCGTTTCCTGAACCACAAATTACAATTCCTAAATCAGCTTTTTTACTTTCAACATCATACGCTACTGGATGACCAAAATCTGGATAATCAACACTATCAAAAGTATCTGTTCCATGATTATATACGGTATGTCCTTTTTCTTCTAGATATTGAACAATTGCTTTTTTATAATCTGGACCTGCATGGTCGTTTCCAATTGAAATTTTCATAATATTGTGTTTTATCTATGCAAAAATACTAAAGATATAGGAGTAATAATAATATGATTTGTATTTTGATATTTTTTTAACCAAATCCTTTAAAATCAATGAATTATATAATAAAGTAAACTAAAAATTACACATTGTTAATTTCTTTATGTAAATCGTTGATAATCAGTTAACCTTAATTTAACATTAATTGTTAACAACTTTGGATAGAAATTTAGAAGTTTTTTTAGGTTGTAATAAAAAAA
>CAISYO010000139.1 GCA_903889745.1 uncultured Bacteroidota bacterium
ATATGTGAACAATTTTCTATAAAAAAAATTTTTTTTCTATTGATTTTTAAAAAAAAAAATTGTAAGGAAATTGTTAATTAATTAATAATTATAGTTCAATATGAGAGAATATCAATTTCAAGTTCGTGTGCGTTATGCAGAAACCGATCAAATGGGAGTCGTTTATCATGGTAATTATGCGCAATATTTTGAAATGGGTCGAGTAGAATGGCTAAGGAATATGGGGGTTTCTTATAAATGGATGGAAGAAAATGGTGTAATGTTGCCTGTTGTGTCTTTATCAATGAATTATAAAAAACCAGCTCGATATGATGATTTGCTAACTGTTAAAACAATTTTGAAAAGTCAGACCTCTGTTAAGATTGAATTTGATTACGAAATATACAACGAAAACAATGAGTTATTAACAACAGGTTATTCAATGTTGGTCTTTGTTGATATGAAAACAGGTAAGCCTATTTTGCCTCCAAGCTATGTTTTAGAAAAAATTGCTGCGTTATAAATTTAGAGTTCCTTGAGTTGAACTTCATATAAATTTTCAAAAGTGTCCAATAGATTTTGGACATTTTTTTTTCGAGTTGCAATAATAATTTCACAGTCTATTTCCATTTTTTGAGAAACAATTTCAAGATTTTTTTCCTTAATGATTCGCATTACTTTATTCATATTGGCATAACTAAAGGCTATAGCAAAGTGTTTATCGATTGTTTTTTCAATGATTGCTGATTCTTCCAAAGCCATTTGTGCAGCTGTTTTATAAGCAGAAATTAATCCGCCAACACCCAATTTTACCCCACCAAAATAGCGAACCACAACTACTAATACATTGGTAATTTCAAACGACTGAATTTGCCCGTAAATAGGCATTCCAGCACTATTGTTAGGTTCTCCATCATCATTTGCACGATACTGAATTTTTTCTGTCCCAATTTGATAAGCATAACACCAATGGCGTGCCGAAAAATGTTCTTTCTTTAAGTGTTCAATATGTTCTTTAATTGCTTCTTCTGAAGATACTGGAAATGCATAACCATAAAATTTACTGTTCTTTTCTTTGAACAAAATTTCTGGTGTAGCCTTTTCAATCGTTTTGTAGGTATCGTTTTGTATTGAGCTCAAATCAAAAATTAAATTTTTTAGAAAATAAATCAACTACATCTTCTTTTCCTACTTCTAAATTCCAAACAATAAGCCCTAGTTGTTCAGCCACATCTGTATTTTCCTTTTTGTCATCAATAAATAAGGTCTTTTTTGGATTTAAGTTGTGGTTATTCAACACAAATTTAAAAGCATCTTCTTCGGGTTTTCGCATTTGAATTTCGTACGAAAAATATACTTTTTCAAAACAACTATAAAAATCACGAGCAAAGGTTAGTCCTTCATTGTGTTCAAATTTTTCAATATGGGTATGATCGGTGTTACTCAATAAAAATAATCGGTATTTTGAAGCAATCATTTGTAAAAATTCTAGTCGATACAATGGAAAATCTCCTAATATTGAATTCCATGCACTTCTAATACTTACTAAATCAGCCTTTGGTAAATGTTTTTGGAACCCCGACATATATTCGAGTTCATCAATTTTCCCTAATTCATATTGTTTATGGAGTGCATCTAAATCTTCATGCCACGCGGTTAAACCTAATTTTCTAAATTCGGAATCAATTTTTTGTTTGTCTAAATTAATAAAGACATCACCAAAGTCAAAAATAATAGCTTCAATCATAATTTCTGAAAATTTTAAGTTGGTCATCCATTATGTCAAAACGGGTGGTTGGAAAACCAGTTAACCTTGGGGCAGTTGTTCCGTTTTGAAATTTAATTTGTCCTTTAAAAATTCTAGCTTCATCCCACAAATTAGCATCGATAAACAACTGAAGTGTTTTTGCACCTCCTTCTATAATAACCGATTGAATGTCAAATCTATATAAAAGATTTGCAATAGAATGCGCTAGGCTTTTATCAAAGATAACATTTTCATAGATACAATTTTCAGTTGTTTCAAATTTTTCACTTTCGGAAATGAAAATAGTTTTTTGCGAATTGTCTTTAACATGATACTTTTCAGAAATTTTACCCGATTTATCCAATATAACACGAACCGGATTATTCCCAATATAATCTCTCGCATTTAATTTAGGATTATCGTCTAAAACGGTATTTGTTCCTACTAAAATAGCTTGTTCTTCCGTTCTCCATTTATGTACCAATTGTCTGGAATATTGATTGGTAATCCACACGGGTTTCAATTTGTCATGCTGAACTGGTTTCGGCATCTCAGGAGCAATAAATCCATCAGCGGTTTCTGCCCATTTCAATATAATATAAGGTCTTTCCTTTTGATGAAACGTGAAAAATCGCTTGTTGAGTTCATTACATTCGTCTTCTAAAACACCAACGGTTACATTTTTGCCACTTTCAATTAGTTTTTTAATGCCATTTCCGGCTACTTTTGAAAACGGGTCAACGGTTCCAATCACTACATTCGGAATTTCATTTGCAATAATTAAATCACAGCACGGAGGCGTTTTTCCATAATGACTACACGGTTCCAAACTCACATAAATTGTGGCTTCTTTTAATAACGATTTGTCTTTTACTGAATTTACCGCATTGACTTCAGCATGCGGTTCGCCAGCTTTTTTGTGCCAACCTTCGCCTATGATTTTACCTTCATGCACAATCACACTTCCCACTAACGGATTAGGATAGGTAGTTCCCAAACCATTTTTAGCGAGTTCAATACAGCGTTTCATGTAAAATTTGTGCATCATCATCTTACAAAAGTAGTATTTTTAAGAGTATAAAATTAAACATATAAGTCATATGAGTATAAATATACTTTAAGAAGTTAATCAACATGTTTATATAAGCTTTTAATTTTCTTTTATGTGCTTTTTAAATCTTTTCAAAATGCAAAAAAACTTAAATAGCTTATATGTTAAAACAATCTCAAGTTAATTTATGTAATTTTACCAACAATAAAAATGTTATGTTAATTAGAGAAATTCAACAAAAAGATAATGAGTCGATTGCTAAGGTAATTCGCGATATTTTTCACGAATTAGATGCGCCCAAAGTTGGTACGGCTTATGCTGATCCTATTTTAGATACCTTATACGAAGTGTATCAAGCGCCTCGTTCGTTGTATTATGTCGTGGAACTTAATGGAAAAGTTGTTGGTGGTTGTGGTGTAGCGCCCTTAGAGATGCTGAATCCAGTTCAGCAGGACAATACTAAAGTATGTGAATTGCAAAAAATGTACTTTGCTCCCGAAATTAGAGGAACAGGTTATGCCGAGAAAATCATTGAAAAATGTTTGGAATGTGCCAAAAATCAAGGTTTCGAACTTTGTTATTTGGAAACTTTATCATTTATGACTACCGCTCAAAAACTATATAAACGAATGGGTTTTGAACATATAGATGGTCCAATGGGAAACACAGGGCACAGTAGTTGTGAGGTCTGGATGACTAAAAAAATAGTTTGAAAATCATGCTTTTAAAACAATATAAATCCCACTTTTTTGATGCACTGAAAAATAGTCAAGATGAACAAGAAATCGAAAGTTTCTTTTTCATTTTGACCGAATATTTGCATAATTTGAAGCGAGTAGATGTAGCTTTGAATCCGAATTTTGAACTTTCAGAGGCTGATATTGTAAAGTGGAATGCCATTTTAGCTCTATTACAACAAGATAAACCCATTCAATACATAACGGGAGAAGCTTGGTTTTATGGCTTGCAATTTGAAGTCAATGAAAATACTTTAATTCCAAGACCAGAAACCGAAGAATTGGTAGAATGGATTATTGAAAGCTGGAAGTTGGAAGTTGGAAGCTGGAAGTCAGAAAATCAGAAACGAATAAATGTTCTCGATATTGGAACAGGAACGGGTTGTATTCCTATAACATTAAAAACAAATTTACCACAAGCAAATGTCTTCGCAATTGATGTTTCAGAAATGGCTTTAGAGGTTGCGAGAAGAAATGCGGAGTTAAATAAAGTCGAAGTCAATTTCATTCAAGCCAACATTTTAGAAGTGGAAGATGTATCAAAAATCCAAACTTCAATCTCCCAACTCCCAACTAATTTTGACATCATCGTTTCCAATCCGCCCTATGTTCGTAATTTGGAAAAACAAGAAATCAAGAAAAATGTATTGGTTTACGAACCGCATTTGGCTTTGTTTGTAGAAGATACAGATGCCTTACTTTTTTACAGAAAAATTGCTCAATTAGCCATTAAAAATTTGTCGCCAAACGGATTATTATTTTTCGAAATCAATCAATATTTAGGAAAAGAAACCGTTGAGTTACTAGAAAATCTAGGCTTTAAAAATATCGAATTGAAAAAAGATATTTACGGAAATGATCGAATGGTGAAATGTTCAATTTAGTTCAGTAACGCAAAGTTTCCAAAGGTTTTTCCCAAATTACGCAAAAATTTAATTTAAAAAACTTGTGGACCTTGTGCCTTCTTAGTGTCCTTTGTGGTTATCTTTTTACTCGTATCGCAACGCTTCCACAGGATCTAATTTAGCCGCTTTCAATGCAGGAACCAATCCAGAAATAATAGTTACAACTATAGTAGTTACAATTGTTGCAATAATCGCTAGCCAAGGTGTGCTAAATTCAAATTTCAGTAAGGAAGCAATTAAATAACCTGTTCCAATTCCTAAAATTAAACCCAATAATCCGCCAAGTTGACTAATAACAAACGTTTCGGTTAGGAATTGCCAACCAATAGTAGATCGTTTTGCACCTAATGATTTTCGAACTCCAATTTCTCTAGTACGCTCGGTTACGGAAACCAACATAATATTAGTTAAGGCAATAGTAGATCCAAAAACAGTAAGTAACCCAATTACCCATGCAATAATACTTAAAAAGGCAACTTGATCAAGCAAAGTATTTCGTAAATCATCACTGCGTTCAATTCCGAAATTATCTTTTTCAACCGGACTTAATTTTCTTACACGACGCATAGTCATTTTTGATTCATCAACCGCTTCATTTAATAACGCTTCGTTGTTCACCATGACATCTAAGTCATAATTTATGTTGGGTGCCGAAAAAAGCGAACGTGCTACTTGTGTTGGTATTAAAACTCGTAAATCTTGGCTGTTGCCAAAAGTAGAACCTTTTTCTTTCAAAACGCCAATTACTCTAAATTTAGCACCTCGAATCGAAACTATTTTGTCAATAGGATTCATATTTGCAAATAGTCCTTTTTCAAAATCAGAACCTAAAACACAAACGTAATTGTTGTTAGCTACATCAAAAGAGTTCATATTTCTGCCTTTTACCACTTCTAATCCTTTATTTGGACAAAAATTTTCGTCAATACCTACTACCGTAATTTCAGGGTCAGTTTTTTTGTCTTGATATTTTACTTCGATTGCCGAACCGGCTGTAAATGATAGCGATGTTGTTGTAAACGGAAAATTATATTTGTCTTGAAATGCTTTTGCTTGGGGATAACTAATGATAGGATTAACGCGCTGATCAGCATCATTTTGATTGATTTCGGAAGAAAAATCATATTGGCTAATCGAAAAAGTATTAGCTCCCATTGAAGCAAAATTCTTCAATAGTGAATTTTCTAGAGCAGTAACTAAGGTTAATATACCAACTAAGGCCCATATTCCAATGGCGATAATTAAAACCGTTAACGAAGTACGCAACGCCTGACTTTTAATGGAGTCAAGCGCAATTTTTGTATTTTCTTTAAATAATCCTATCATAACTATAAGACTAAAAAGTTGCTTGAATGTTACACATTAGAAGTAAGAATTTAGAATTTAGAATTTAGAAAGTGAAAAAATTAGAAATTTATAATCTTTGATTTGATTTTTAATACTGCTAAATATATTCGATATTTGCATTAAAATAATTGGCTAATGAAAGAATTTGACTTAAAGAAGCGAACAAAATCATTTACAATTTCAATTTTGAATTTGGTAGATAATTTACCAATGAAAAATTCTACAAAAATTATTGCAAATCAATTGGGGAAATCTGGAAGTTCTGTTGGTGCAAATTACAGAGCTTCTTTACGAGCAAGAAGTGATAATGAATATTTATCAAAGATGAATATTGTTTTAGAGGAAACAGATGAATCTCATTTTTGGTTAGAGGTTCTTCAAGAATTAAATGTAGTTGATAGTAAAGTTTTGAATGAACTTCTAATTGAAGCAAATGAATTAACTGCTATTTTTGTAATAACTTTAAAAAATACAAAAAGCAGAATTAACAATAAATAATTTTTTAGATTTCTCATTTTCAGAATTCTAAATTCTAAATTCTAAATTTAAAATGGCACAAAAACCAAGCATACCTAAAGGAACTCGTGATTTTTCGCCTGCGGAAGTTGCAAAGCGAAATTATATTTTCAGTACGATAAAAACCAATTTTGAAAAATTTGGCTTTCAACCTATTGAAACACCTTCGTTTGAAAATTCCGAAACTTTGATGGGAAAATATGGTGAAGAAGGCGATCGTTTGATTTTTAAAATTTTGAATTCGGGTGATTATTTGGATAAAGTTGCACAGGAAGAATTACAAACTATAAACTACAAACAATTAACTGGTAAAATTTCCGAAAAAGCCCTTCGTTATGATTTAACCGTTCCGTTTGCGCGTTATGTGGTGCAACACCAAAACGACATTGAGTTTCCGTTTAAGCGTTACCAAATTCAACCAGTTTGGCGTGCCGATCGACCTCAAAAAGGACGATTTAGAGAGTTTTATCAGTGCGATGCTGATGTGGTGGGTTCTAATTCATTGTGGCAAGAAGTGGAGTTGGTACAACTGTATGATTCGGTTTTTTCTGAATTAGGTTTAGGTGGCGTTACCATTAAAATTAACAATCGTAAAATATTATCGGGAATTGCTGAGGTAATCGGTGCTTCGGATAAATTGATTGATTTTACGGTCGCTTTAGATAAATTGGACAAAATAGGTGAAGATGGTGTGAAAAAAGAAATGCTTGAAAAAGGCATTTCAGAAACAGCGATTGAGAAAGTACAACCGTTGTTCAATTTTTCGGGAACAATTAACGAAAAAATAAAAAAATTAGCCAATTTGTTAGCCAATTCTGAAGAAGGAATGAAAGGTGTAAACGAGTTGCAATTTATTTGTGATAACGTATCGACTTTAGGTTTGCAAACCGCTTTCTTGGATTTAGATGTAACTTTAGCGCGTGGATTGAATTATTACACAGGTGCCATTTTTGAAGTTGCAGCGCCAAAAGGTGTTGCCATGGGTTCGATAGGCGGCGGCGGTCGATATGATGATTTAACGGGAATTTTCGGATTGAAAAACATGTCGGGCGTTGGAATTTCGTTTGGTTTAGACCGAATTGCTTTGGTAATGGAAGAAGTTGGTTTATTTCCAGAAGCCGTTTTAGCCACCTCAAAAGCGTTGTTCTTAAACTTTGGTGATAAAGAAGCGTTGTATGCAATGAAAGCTATTGGAAAATTACGTCAAAAAGGAATCAAAGTGGAATTATATCCTGATAAATCCAAAATCGATAAACAATTCAAACACGCTGATCGAAGAGGAATTCCTTTTGCAGTTATTGTAGGCGAATCGGAAATCGAACGCGAAGAATTTGGATTGAAAAATTTAGCTACGGGCGAACAACAAAAAGTAGACTTTGCAACTTTAGTTACTTTATTGCAATAATTAAAAGCCGAACTTTGCTACACGTAAACTTGTCACGCTGAAAGCGTCTCTTTTTTACACAAAGATTAGACTTTAGATAGTCTTAAAATGCCTTTGCGAAAAACTTTGCGCCTTTGCGTTAAAATAATTTAATATGAATGTAGACGACGAAGCAAAAAAAGTAATTTGGTCTCTTCAAAACAATAAACGTTCAGAGGCCGAGCGCAATGTGTTTCAACCCACGGGCAAAAAACCGTTGAATAAAAATGTGCTTTATATCATTTCGGCCATTGGAATATCTCTTTTAGTTAGTTTTGTTTTATCACAATTTGCCACACAATCTACCGAATTTTGTTTTTTACTTGAGAGTTATTGCTTCAATTCAACGGAACATCCAATTGCCTTCACATTTTATATTTACATGAATCTTTGGATTCTCATTTTAGGTGTTGGAGTTGCCTATTTGATTGGAAAAAAATTAGGAAATAAATTTAAGGTTTGAAGTAATGCAGTTTTTTTGCCACGAAGACGCTAAGTTTATATTTGAATTTTCTTTGTGCATTTGTGTCTTTGCGGCAATTACCCGTTTTTAAAAATTTCTTTCACAGCAATTTCGTAATTCTTACTATTTCCTGCTTTTTTAATCTTTTTGAAGGTCTTTTGCGGATTAGAAAAAGATGCTGAAAAGTATTCCCAAAAACCGAGCATTTTCATGCGAATAGGCGTAGGGCCCGATAAATAAGCATCATATTCCTGATAAATAGTATCATGAAAGGCTTCGAAAATTTCCAGTTTATTTTTAGGATATTCTGTCGTGTTGTTTTTGATCATTGAAGGCAAAAACGGATCGGCAATTAAACCTCTTCCAATCATCCAGTGGTCAATAGAAGGGAAGCGTTCTTGCATCATTCTAAATTTTTCAACTGAAGTAATATCGCCGTTGTAATAAATTTTCTGTTTGGAAGTATCTAAACATTTTTGAAACGAATCTAAATCGACACCACCTTTATAGAGTTGTTTTCCAATGCGGGCATGAATGGCAATATTTTTAATAGGATATTGCTCTAAAAAGGGGAAAACGTCTAAAATTTCGGTTGGATTTTCATAGCCCATACGCATTTTCATCGAAACAATAATATCAGTTTCGTTATGAACGCGCTTTAAAATATGTTCGATTTGCGAAGTGTTACTAATTAATCCAGAACCCATTCCGCATTTAGCGACCATAGGATAGGGGCAGCCTAAATTCCAATTTAGTTCTTTGTAGCCCAGTTGCTGGACATATTTAGCGACAAATAAAAATTCTTCGGCATCATTAGTAATGATTTGCGGAATAACCTCTAAAGTGGTATTATTTTCTGGTAAAATATCTCTTTCATAGGAACCTTTGATTACTAATTTTCCATTGAGTTTGATGTAAGGCGAATAAAAGGTATCAATCCCTCCAAAATAGCGATGGAAAGCATTTCTGAATCTAAAATCGGTAAATCCTTGTAAAGGAGAGGAAAGTAAAGTGGTGCTCATGCGGCAAAGGTAGTATAAAAATAGAACTGTAATTTTGATTTATTTTACCAGCTCAATTGTATCTATTTTTAGTTCAAACGATTCATTCTTTTTATTTCCAATTAAAAAAACAATTTCTTCTAAAAAGTCACCTTTAAAATTGGGTAAATTTAAGGTTTGGCCTCTAAAGGAAGGATATAAATCATTCCAATTTAAGATTATTGTTTCCCATTCACCTGATGTTTTAAAAGTATTTATATAAGAATAATAGGAATTTGCATTGTCTTTTATTCTGAATTGATAGTTTTTTCCATCACCTTTCAACCTAATACTCACCTTAGAAAATTTGCTAATATCTTTGATTTTCATTTGATGTCTAACCGATGAAAACCCGCCATAATTTTCGGTAGAAACAGAGCCAAAGAAAACACCATTTCCATTTTCATCGATTTTGAATTTACCTTTTGATAGTCCTCCCATTACACCATCATCAATAATTTTCCACTCACTAGAGTTGGTTTTTTTATTAAAATCAAAAAGCAGTGCTTCATTCATAAGTATTGGGAATAGAAAAAGTAAAAGTATTGTTTTCATTGTATTTTTTAATAAATGTACTAAATAAAAAGATTGATATGAAAATTTTAACCATTTGTAGTAACTTTAAATGATTTTCATAAAAAAACGGATTATCAATACTAATCCGTTGATTGTTATAAACTTAATTTTTTTGTAGCGAGGACGGGAGTTGAACCCGTGACCTCAGGGTTATGAAAATATCTTTAATGTTTTTTAGAGCCGTAAACCCCTTTAAAATATAGGGGTTTTAAAATCTCGAACTAAAAAATCTATCATTTCCTCACTTAAATTCCTCACTTGAAGCATCTGTAGATTTATGTGTTAATGAGTGTTGATAACGAAGGTAATAGGTTGGTTAATGAATTAAAATTCGTTATAAATCTTATTAATTACATTGAG
>CAISYO010000140.1 GCA_903889745.1 uncultured Bacteroidota bacterium
AATTATATTTCAAAATAAATGTTACAAAACGAGGTAAAATAATATTTTCGTCTGCACTAAAACCATTGACACTAAATGAGTTATTTAGCCTAGAACGTGTGTTTAGCAAGTTGTTAGCCTGAATCCTATACTCCCACTTTGCATCTTTCTTAATATAATTAATACTTGCAGACATTATTTTAAAACTGTTTAATTGCCCGGATGATTCGTTTTTAAAAGTATTAATAGCATAATCCCAGTTCAAGTTTAAGCCATCTAAAAAGTAATAATTTAATTTAATGTTTGGTGTTTGTGTGGTAAATTTTGAATTTGCTTGTTCTGAAAAATTAATTCTATAACCTAAATCTACGTTTGGTAGTTTCTTAAATTGTGTACCAAAAGAAAGTGAATACGCATGATTTATGTTTTCAATTTGCTGAACAAACTCTTGAACCGTATTTCCTACTGATCGTCTGTTTAGAACATTATTTTTATTCCAATTCCCATTTACATTTGCCGATATTTTATAGAATTTTTTGAAACTTCTAGAATAAAATAAATTCCCATTAACATTTTCATTTTCAACATTTAAGTTTAATCGATCTGATATGGAATATATGTTTTGAAAAATAATACCATTTACCACAGGATTTTTTGTTGAATTATAAGCTAATCGGCCAAAAATTGTAGTATAATTAAATAAATCATATTTAGAATAATTTAAGCTATGCGATTTTGTAAGGGCATTTTCTAGTTGACCGTTACCACTTGCAATACTGTTAAAGTTAGAAAAAATGTAACCTTCAGCTAGAGAATTAACATCATTAAAAACGTTTCTAACATTAAAATTATACGTTAAATTTTCAGATTTTTTAATGTCCCATCTTGCAAACATATCAGGTAAAACTCTTGAAAAATTCAATTCGAAAGGTCTTCCAAACTGAATATTTGAAGTGTTATATTGGTGAATTGAAATACCTGGGTTAAAGGTTATTTTTCCTAACATAAATTTATAATGTAATCCTAAAAAAGCATCATTAAATTTATAAGTTACATCATTATTATATGCTTCTTCATTGATTTGATTAATAGAATTATTTTGTAAGATTTGTAAAATTGAAGAATTAAAGGTTTGAAATGCATTTGTATTTCCTAGTGTTACATTCAAGACACTTTTATTATTAATTTGATAGTAGTAATCTAATTTTGCATCCGCTTTATTTGTTCTCACAAATCTGGACTGTTGAATATTCAAACTCGATTCATTTACAAATATATTTGAAGGATCTAATGGATTTGTTGATGTACTGTTTTGGTATGGGTTATTAGATAATTGAGGATTATAAAATGGGTCTTCATCTTCATATTGATGTTGCAATTCTAGAACCCAAGTGGTTTTGGGGTTTTGAGTATAGAACAAATTCAAACTTTGATTAAAGGAAATCGGGTCTTGTTTTTGAAAGGAAACAATTGAATTAGAGTTCGAAAGACTATTCCCATTTAGAAAACTCATAGAATTTGATATATTATTTGTGTTATCTTTTTGGTTATTTCTTCTCAAAAATACATCATAATCTAATTGAAAGTTAGAATTAGGTTTGTATTTAGAACCAAATTTTGTAATGAAGGCATTATTTAAGGAATTAGAAGTAGTTGATCTGTTCTCTAATGTTGCAACTTCAGAAGAATTTGGTTGAAAAATACCACGTTGGCTATTTGTAATTGCCTCATTTTCTGTTGATGAATATGCTGCAAAACTAGTAATATTCCATTTTTTTGAAAAGGCATGATTTATGTTTAAAGCTCCGAATTTATCAGTAACTTTTGCCACATTATCTCCACCAGACAAGCCGAAAAAATTTCTATTTAAATTTAAAGAAGTACCACTTCGCGCAATAGTATTTCTTGCACCGCCGGTAATTCTAAAAAAATCCCCAGACGTTAATGATACTTCACCGATATTGTTAAAATTGACAATTGTATTTATACTTGTATTAGGGGAATAATAAAATAACTTTGGATTAATAATATAGCCTTTATCGTTAGCTAAACCAGCACTAATATCTCCAAACCAAAACCGTTCTTTTCCTTTTTTTAGTTTAATATTAATTGCAACATCATCGTTATTATTTTCTAGACCTTTTAATTGTGAAACTTCATTAAAATTTCGTAATACTTGAACCTTATCAATTGCATCAGCCGGAATATTTTTTGAACCTAATTTTGTGTCACCTTCAAAAAAAGGTTTTCCGTTTACTAATAACTTGGAAACTTGTTTCCCTTCAACCTGAATTTGACCATCTGCTGTTACCTCAAAACCAGGTAATTTTTTAAACACGTCCTCCGCTTTTCTTTCTTCTCCTGTTTTAAAAGAGTCTGCATTATAAACTATAGTGTCACCTTTTACAGAAACTGGCATTTCATGTACTATTTCAACACCATCTAATTCAATAATCCCTTCCTTTAATGAAATTGTTTTTTGAATATTTTGAGTTCCCGTTTTAAACTTATCTTCATACGGTTGAAAACCTATATAGCTTACTTTTACAGTATACTCTGAATTTACCAGCAAATTAAGACGAAACCTACCATTCCCATCGGTTACAGCATATGCATCCATTTTTTTGGTAACGTTGTTTATAGCAACAATATTTGCCATTTCGATAGGTTGATTTAAGTTATCCCCAATAACACCTTCATATTTTATAGATTGTGAAAAAGATAATGAAGTTGATATAAAAAATAGAAAATATTGTATTTTAAATTTCATTTGTTTGTGTTTAATTTAGACAGTTGTTTTTTTTTGTAAAAATCTTAGCTTACGACTAGATTCTATTTAATTAAATTTAAAGCTTTTAATTGGTAATAATTTCTTGAATAATAAATCCATCTTCATTTTTCATAGAGTCAAATTTTTCTTTTTGAAGTTTATCAAACTCTTTTTTTGAAATTGCCTTTTTTGTATTTGGTACTTTAATAGAAACTTTATCTTTTGGGTTTAATTGAATTTTTGAAGCTAAATATGTAATGTTATTATCTTTTACTTCTAAAATTAATCCCGGTAATCCGTAAAAATCTTCGGGTCCGTGTCCAATTGGGATTTGAGGAGTAAACCAAGCAACAATTACTCTTTCTTTTGGCTCTACTGGTTTGAATAATCCTGTCCCTTTTTTATTATAGTTTTCTAAATCTTCTTGATATTTTTTTCTTTCCTCTTCATTAACTGGAATATTTCTAGTAGCTTTTATACACAGATAATCCCCAATATTTTTAGTTTCATCAATTATTGTCCAATTTATTTTTTCTAAATCATCTTTTATTGTAAATTCTTTAGAAAAAATATCGGCTAATTCTATATACCAACCTTCTTTAATGTTTTTAATTTTAAATCCAAAACTATTCCCTTTTTCCACACGAATTACAATACCACCTTGAGGGATATCATTTTCAACTTTTTCCACCGCTTGAAATTTTGACAAGTGATTATCAAAAAGCAAAGTAAATTGATGTTGTTGTGGTTTTTTTAATTGTTCTATTAATTGTCGCTTAAAATCTGCATCCATTCCTGATTCTTTTTTATCAGTATTGCTTTCTTCAAAATTTAATTCATTACCAAAAGTCATAAAC
>CAISYO010000141.1 GCA_903889745.1 uncultured Bacteroidota bacterium
AAAGCACTGCTTTTTTCTGGTCGAGTAGCGCTGAGGGTAATTCTGCATGGTATCGCTATTTAGACGCTCAAAAGAAAAACATTTTTAGACAAAAAACATATAGAGCATACGGAATGAGCATCCGTTGCGTAAAAGATTAAAAATTAGTATATGAAATCGTATTTCTTCCTCCTTAGCACTTTTCTGTTTTTACCTATTACGAACGCTCAAGTAAATCCTACTAGTAAAAAGGATACTAGTCTTAGCATAGGTATAGTACAGGCCGTAAATGTATGTTATCGCTTCAGCACTTCAACGCCAAACTTAATGTGGATGAAAGAGAGTTTAGATAGTATTGAAACCTCACTTCTAAGTAATTCAACGTCTGTAATTGTAAATATTGGCTTGAATAAAAGGCTTCAGTTAAATACTGGATTTACACATTCAAAAATTGGTTTCCAATACAAAGAAGGTTCTTTGGCGGGCTTTAAAACGTACAAAGAAACGAACAACTTAATTGAAATACCGCTTCAGTTGGTATATAAAATGGGCACTAAAAAGTCATATCCGTTTATTTCTTTAGGCGCAGCAACAGGGTATATTTATAGCAGAGAGGCAAAATATTTATTGACAGATAAAGTAGAAGCGAGTAGCATGAAATTAAGTTCGGATATTTCTAAATTTCAAGTCAGCGCATCAATGAGTTTTGGAGCATCTATAAAACTAACAAATTCTTGGAATTTTAAAAGTGAATTATTTTACAATCAATACTTGCTTTCACCTTCTAGTGGATTAGTAAAGAAATATCTTTTCTCAACAGGGATAAGTGTAGGATTATTTAAATCCTTTTAAATTTTTAACCAATGTGGTTTTGATTTGAAGCTTTATTACGATAAATAAATACGTGTACATTTTCACGTATTTATCCAAAAAGTATTCATAACAATCTTGTAATGATGACTTTATACTACATTAGCCGTTTATAACTAAAAAAATAAATCCTTTCGATTTAATTGTTTTTTAATACTAGGCTTTTGTTAATCTTTAATTAGCATTCTGGTTATTTTACGGGCATAATTTTTTATTTTACTAATAATAGGCGTTTAACACAATAGTTTTAGTTCATCTTTAAATTTGTTGTGTATAAATATAAAAAATAGTAAAAAACAAAAAACTAAAAAAAATGAAATCAAAAAATTTATTTAAATTATTTGCTTCTGCAGCACTTTCTGTGGTTGCAGTAAGCCCAGTGTTATCGCAAAACAACTTAGGTGCAACCTGCGGATGTCCAGCTGTGAGTGCGCGTCCAGACGTAATTGTTTCATCAATGGCTGGATATGTTGCAGTAAGTGGCACTTACGGTGGAGAATTAACAAGTGGTGCGGCTTTTACATGCGCTAATAACTACATATTAGATAAAAAAATCTATATTCCTAACGGTCAAACATTAACAATCCAACCAGGAACTGTAATTAAAGGAAGAGATAATGCTGTTGCTTCTGAAAAAACTGCTTTAATTATAGAGCGAGGTGGAAAGATTATTGCAAACGGAACAGAATCTTGCCCAATTGTTTTCACTGCCGAAGCGGATTTAATGAATGGTGCTTATTTAATTAAAAACTCTGGTAAATGGGGTGGTGTTGTTATTTTAGGAAAAGCAACAAATAATTTAAAAGCTGCCCTTAATGGTGATTTTTTAGCAGGTTCAGGTAATGGTAAATTATGTGTAGCAGGTTCAGATGGTCTTGGTGTTGTTGAAGGTTTTGCAACTTCAAATACTCAAGATCAATTTGGAGTTAATATAACTGCAGGCGGTTCATTTGATGACAATGACAATTCAGGAATCATGAAATATGTTTCTATTCGTCATGGTGGTGCTATTCTGTCTGTAGGATCAGAAATTAATGGTTTAACATTAGCTTCTGTTGGTCGTGGTACAACTATCGAAAACATCGAAATCGTTTCTTGTGGAGATGATAATATCGAAATTTTTGGAGGTACAGTAAATTTAAAATATTGTACTACGCTATTTGGAAACGATGACATGTTTGATTACGATTTAGGCTGGAAAGGGAAAGCTCAATTTCTTTTTGGAATGAAAACGCCTTGGTCTTCTACTGTTGTTGCTCCTGTATTTGGATCAATTACTGTTGTTTCCGGAGCGATTACTAATATTGCAGTTACATCTGGCGGGTCAGGTTTTACAACCGCAAACCCTCCAACAGTAACTATTTCTGGAGGATCAGGATCAGGAGCTACTGCTACTGCAATAGTCAATGGATCAGGGGTTATTACTGGACTTACATTGGGTAGTGGTGGTTCAGGATATGCAAATAGTACAGGTATTACTGTAACTGTTTCTGTAGATAATCTTAGTGCAGATAATGATAATGGATTCGAAGGTGACTCAGATGATCAAACTTCAAACTATTTACCAAAATCTCACCCAGTTATTTATAATGCAACAATCATGGGTAATGGAAAATCGACAGGTTCTGCTGATAACAAAGGATTAGCAGGAATAAACTTGAAAGATGGCGCTGAAGGTGAAATATACAATTCAATTTTTGCAAATTTCAAAAATGGTTTGAACTTACAAACTACTTTTGTTACTGCACGACCAGAAGGAGATTCTTGGCAAAACTGGTCTGCAGCAGCATTAGGAGCAACTTCTGCTACAGCAGGAAATGGTTCATTAAGCGTAAAAATCAAGTGTAATACGTTTGTTGGTGTAACTAGTTCATTTGTGAAAAATGCTTCTACTATTAATGGAACAACTTCAACAGCCAATACCACTGCTGATTCAACGCAGTTTTTTACTACTGATCTAAATACATCTGTGTCTTCTATCACAGGATTTAGTTCTACATTCACATTGACAGCTCCATCAACCTCCAATGCTATTACTGCTCAAAATGATGTAACTCCAACTACTCCATTGTCAGTAGCAGGCTGCCCAGCAGCACCAGTTGACGGATTCTTTGTTCCAGCTAACTACAGAGGAGCATTCTCTTCAACTGCTGGTGAAAACTGGTTGTCAAATTGGACGTATTCAGCTTTAATTGATGCAACAAAAGGAGTTGATGCTTGT
>CAISYO010000142.1 GCA_903889745.1 uncultured Bacteroidota bacterium
ATATATTAATAAATGAAAAAATAAAATGAAGAACTCAAATTGATGTAATCTTTAAAACCCAAGCATTATTTAAAATAACACGTATGCCATAATGTAAACGGACGAGGCAAGCACTAAAATAGTATTTAAAGGTTGATATGTTTCTAAATATTTAAGTGTGGCTGATTTTGATTTTGAATCAATCAAATATTGATAATAAGCTCGTTGGACTGAAGATAACAGTAAAAATACCAAGACACCTGTTAATATGTCCTTGTGTACCCCCCTTACACCAAGAATAACGGCTGCTAACACAAAACGTACGGCCGCAAATGTCGTTAGAGTTTTATCAACAAACGGCGCAATATTTGTGCCAGCCTTTTCGCCCAAATTAAATGAGTCCGCGCTAAAAATTATATACACTAAACTTCGTGTAAAGGTAATAATACTTAATATGGCAAGAATTGTTAGTAGAGTATTTGAGTCTTGTTTCATTTATATATTAATTGCCGAAAAAAATAAAATCCTATTCAAATTCTATTTCAAGCCACGGCTTTTGTTGGGCCATGGATTTAACCGATGTATAACCCAAACTTTACAACAAAATCAATCATATTTTCCGACCCCATTGAATGATTACAAGAGAAACATATGGGTCTTAAATTATTAATTTCGTGTGTTCCTCCGCATTTCTCACTTAGAACGTGACCCACCTCAAAATTTGTGTTTGAAATGGTAACCTTTTTACAACATAAACACTTGTGCTTGATAATATCCTCTCCGATATAATGATTCCAAACGATGACTCGCACGTTTTTTGGTATGCTTTGTTTTTTCTTCTTGGCCTCCCTTTTGTCCTCTTCCTCGTCCTTTGCTTTTTTTTCCTTGATCTCTTGTAGCGCCTTTTCTTCTTGTAGGCGTTTTTCTTCTTGTAGAGCCTTTTCCTCTTGTAGGCGTTTTTCCTCCTGTAGTGCCTTTTCCTCTTGTAGCCGTTTTTCTTCCTGTAGTGCCTTTTCCTCTAGCAGGCGTTTTTCTTCTTGTAGCTTTAATTCAATCTCCATTTTTTGCTTTTCTAACTGTTCTATTAGACTGATAGGCTCAGCCTTGCTAGTTACATCAACATCTGCTTCAGGAGTAACATCTAATGTAAAACTCAATGTTGAAGAACAATATAGTAAGATTTGATATATAACTAGATCCTTTTTTGAACCGGTTACTCCTTTAATTCCGTAACACTTACAGATATTTTTCAGATCATTTACCTTTTTCTCCTTTAAGATGGGTAATAATTTTAAAAACTCAGTTTCTAGCAATACAACAAGTTCTGGTTTTTTTAGTTTTGAAATGCCGGAAATGTTACGTTCCTTTGCCTTTTCCTTCAATACATCGGCATTTAACTTGTTCAATTCCAGAGTGACCTTCCCGCGAAGCTCGTCAATTTTATCTTCAATGACAAATGATAATACAGTATTAGTATCATGTATATCTGTAATATCTGATATCACTGACTGAACATCAGATTGTGTATTTGGGTTATACAATTCCATCGTTTATTTCTAATACTAAGAAATGTTTAATATGTTTTCAACTATCTAATAAATAGTAAGGGTTTTATGCTCTTCTTAGTTCGTGCCTTTTCTCTCCAAGTTTCCTTGTTACAAATTAATCACGATACAATTTTATAGTTTTGCGGAAAAGGTATTTAGATGTTTTTTCTGTCACTAGTTGTGGAAGCTTTCTGTGACAAAAAAACATCAAAAACAACAGTAATTTTGTCTGTAATGTTTGTGACTTATCTTGCTCTAAGAAGGGTCACTTGAATAGACGCATACAAAGAGCAAAACGCATAAATCTAACGCTTTCTAACACTTGTTGTG
>CAISYO010000143.1 GCA_903889745.1 uncultured Bacteroidota bacterium
AATGCTCAAAGACGAGGAAGCATGACGAGCGACTCGCATTGCGGACCTCTTTTCGAGGTAGTTTTCAAGACGAAATGATTCAGGCTTGATCTTTTTTGTTACTTTTTACCATCAAGGGAAAAAAGTAAAAAAATAGTCAATGTAAAAATATAACATAGTGAAACTTCAAGAAAACGTTGCGAAACATTGTGATACAAAAAGAGTAATGAGTTAAGAGTAATGAGTTAGTAGTAAAAAAAAGCAAACTTTCATGTCCTTAAACTAAGCGCAGCGCCTTCATTACATTACCTTATATGACTTATATGTTAAAAAATTAGACATTAAGTCTATGTAAAAAACATAGTGAAACTTCGTGAAAACGTTGCGAAACATTGTGATACAAAAAAAGGATAAATCAAACCTCACTACTAAAGCTGTAAAATCACTGAAATTCCTCCTCGATACGGCAACCATTCACCACTTTTATTAAATTTTTGTGCGTCCTCATAGCGTTCTCCAGTAGTAGCATCATATCCTTTGTAAAAACTTTGCACTGTTCCACCACCTACAAAAGCTTCTAGCGCAATTTTTTCAGAAACAAAATAGACATAACCAATACTAGCACCAGCCATATAATTGTATCCTTTTTGATAATAATTGGAGTTTTCATACCCGTATTTTTGCAATTTAAAAGTACTTCCTCCAAGATGTGCCCCAACATAAAATCCTTTATGTTCATTTTTAGGGTAGTAACGCATTTCTGGAGTAACGATTAAAAAACGTAACGGCATATCATTATAGCTATTAAAAGCAGAGCCTAAAGCATCGATATGAAAAGTAAAGTGCTTGTTTATAGGCGTTTCATATCCTAAAGAAGGAAAACCAAGTAGGGTGGTAGCGGCATTAACATGAAATCGATTTTGACTTACAGCAGCTATATTAAATCCGATAAAAAAAACAAGAAGGTAGCGTTTCATAAATAAAATTTTGACAAATATAAGGATTAAACATTTTTGAGCGGTACTGTTTCAAGGGGATTAAAATAAAAATACGTTGGCCAACTTCATAGTTCAAAAAAAATGCATAATTTTGTTATCCCTATTAGATGTCCCAATATGCAAAAAAACATAAAGCAATTTATCAATTTAAAGAAACTGAGTTTTCTTCCTTCGTGGTCTATTTTATTAATTGATATTATAATCTCATTAATAATAGCAGTTATTTCGTACCTTATTTTCAATGAAATCGGAGTAAATTTCCACTCATCGTTTCCATTTATAGTTAGATTTAGCATAGTAACCATTATATTAAGTTTTTATTTCTTTATTTTTAAAACCTATACGGGTATTATTCGGTATTCCAGTTTAAAAGATGCCACGCGTATTTTTAAAGCCATTTCTTTTGCTTTTCTTACTTTAGTTGCCATCGATTTAGGTTATTATTTTACCTTCGGAAACCATATTTTTGTGGTGATGACGTGGTTTTTCACTTCGCTTTTCATCTTTTTTTCATTGGTTTCCTTTCGAATATTCATCAAATCCTTATTCAAATATTTTACAGGTAACGAAGAAATGCCAACGGTAGAAAGTATTGCAATAATTGGAGTAAACAGTATTACTATTGCGTTAGCTGAGGCATTTGTAAACGACAATTCGCAATATAAATTACAATTTTTTATCGATAAAAATAAATTCTTAAATGATAAAAAAGTATTGGGAATTCCGGTAGTAGCTAAAACCAATTCAATTATAGCCATTTTGCGTTATAACAAAATAAAGCATGTGGTATTGATTAAAAATTTCTTACCCGAAAAAGAAGAATTAGAATTGTTAGAAGACTGTTTACGATATAAAATTAATGTATACAATCCTAAATTAGTTAGCGGATTTGATACCAATGTAAGCACCGTAAAATCATTAAAAAAATACACCATTAATGAATTGATGTTTCGTGATACCATTAGTATCGAAAACCCAAGTGTCATTAGTGCGTTTGCGGCTAAAACCATTTTAGTAACCGGAGGAGCAGGATCTATTGGAAGCGAAATTGTGAACCAATTAGCCAAATTTAATCCTACCCGAATTGTTGTTTTAGACCAAGCAGAAACACCTTTAAATTCGATTCAACTTACCATGTCTGCCGCGTTTCCAAAGGTGCCTTGTCACTATGAATTGGTAGATGTTACTAATAAAGGAGAAGTAACCCAGCTTTTCAAAAAATACCAACCAGATATTGTTTTTCATGCCGCAGCCTACAAACACGTACCGGTTTTAGAATCTAATTTTATGCAAGCGGTGAAGGTGAATATTTTTGGTACGAAAAACATTCTAGACGCGGCAATAGAAGCAAACACCCAACGCTTTGTTTTTATTTCTACAGATAAAGCGGTAAACCCAACCAATGTAATGGGCGCCTCAAAACGAATTGCTGAAATAATGGTGCAGTCTCGTTTTCATACGCAAAAAGACGCTACAAAAATGCAAATTATTACCACCCGTTTTGGAAACGTACTTGGTTCTAATGGATCTGTAGTAAATCTTTTCGAAGAACAAATTAAAAATGGCGGACCCATAACGGTAACCCATCCTGAAATTAACCGTTTCTTTATGACCATTCCCGAAGCATGTAAACTAGTATTAGAAGCAGGAACCATGGGTGCAGGCGGTGAAATCTATATATTTGACATGGGTAAACCTATTTTAATCAAAGATTTAGCCGAGAAAATGATTCGCTTAAGCGGAAAGGAACCGTATGCAGATATTGACATCGTTTATACGGGTTTACGTCCTGGAGAAAAATTATATGAAGAAGTATTGGCAGACTCCTCTAAAACCTTGACTACTTATCATCCAAAAATACTTATAGCCCAAGACCCAGAGTATTGCTATGAAAAAGTACAAGAGTTTTTAACCAAGCTGAACAGTAATACTTTTGAAAACAAAGCCGCTTTAATTGAAGCGTTTACCGAATTAGTTCCCGAATTTATTTTGACGCCTCAAGAATAGGCTTGTTAATCTACTAATATGGTAATTCTAGTAATTGGTGTAGGTTTTTTACTTTTAGTGATAGCTATCACAGCAATTGACACACAATCAAATGGTTTTTTTACACAAGAGCGAATAGGGCAACACGGAAAACCATTTCTGATTTATAAGTTGCGAACCCTTCATTCAAAAACAAATAAAATGTCTGCTTTTGGACATGCGCTTCGTACTACCAAGTTAGACGAAATCCCACAAATCCTTAACCTACTAAAAGGCGAAATGACATTAGTAGGCCCTCGCCCAGATGTAACAGGCTACGCAGATCAATTAGTAGGAGCAGACCAAATCATTTTGCAACTAAAACCAGGTATAACTGGTTTAGCTTCCTTAAAATACCGCAACGAAGAACAAATTCTATCCCAACAACCCAATCCACAACACTACAACGATGAGGTCATCTGGCCCGATAAAGTACGAATCAACAAATGGTACGCCCAAAACCGCACATTGGTAATGGATGTGCAAATTATTTTTTACACGATAATTCCCATTCCTTTTGATGTAGATGCGTTTATAGGTAAAGGGTAATAGGTTTTAGGTAAAGGGTAATTGGTAATAGGATTAATAGTCTAAACTATTTATCAAATTGCCACATTGACAAATTGGCTCATTGTCTAATTGCCACATTGCCACTCCGTCACTTCGAGTAGCGAAGCGTATCGAGAAGCCAACTCCCACCCATTTATTAACAATTTGTTAATACTTTTTTGCTTTTATCGATGATTATTTTATTATTTTTGAAAAAGAATAACAAATCCATAATAGATAATTTTTTTAACAACAATTTTATGAAATACAAATTACTTTTAATGACGCTTTTCGCCTGCGGATTAGGATG
>CAISYO010000144.1 GCA_903889745.1 uncultured Bacteroidota bacterium
TCCAAATTAGTTCTAAAAAAGAATTTGAAAAAATTACTTTAAAAGTATTTCGTCATCAGTACGATAATAATTTGGTGTACCAACAATTTTGCAACTTCTTGAAGAAAGATAAAACCAATGTAAAATCGGTATCTGAAATTCCGTTTTTGCCCATTCAATTTTTTAAAAGTCACGCCGTCATTAGTTCGAACGAACCCGTTCAACAAACTTTTACGAGTAGTGGCACCACTAGCCCCCTAACCCCCGAAGGGGGAACTTCAAACGAGCCTATAAGAAGTAAACATTTAGTTACTGATGTCAATTGGTACGAAATGAGTTACCGACTTGGCTTTTCTGCTTTTTATGGAAACATTGAAGATTATTGTGTATTGGCTTTGCTTCCTTCTTATTTAGAGCGCGACGGTTCTTCGTTAATTTACATGGTAGAAGATTTAATTCAAAGCAGTAATCATGCAGATTCTGGATTTTATTTGAATAATCATAGTGCGCTTTTGCAAAGAATTGAAAAACTAAACAAAGAAGATCAAAACGTAATTCTTATTGGAGTAACCTATGCTTTATTAGACCTTATCGAATATGCGCAAGCTACTTCATTTCCGCTTCTGGAAATAGGAAGCAACCTCATCATCATGGAAACGGGTGGCATGAAAGGAAAACGAAAAGAACTAATTCGCGAAGAATTACATACTATTTTATGCAACGGTTTTGGAGTGACTAAAATTCATTCCGAATATGGGATGACCGAATTACTTTCGCAAGCCTATTCATTAGGCGATGGTGTTTTTGAATGTCCTCCTTGGATGCAAGTATTCATTCGCGATACCGAAGATGCATTAACTTATGTTTCGGAAGGAAAAACAGGTGGAATTAACGTGATTGATTTGGCAAACATCAATTCATGTTCGTTCATTGCCACACAAGATTTAGGCAAAAAAAATCCCAACCATTCTTTTGAAGTGTTGGGACGTTTTGATCATTCTGATATTCGAGGTTGTAACCTGATGGTTATTTAACCTTAATCACATAATAATTTTTCTTTCCTTTTTGCAATAACAAGAATTGATTGTTGATTAAATCTGCCGAAGTAATTTTATAATCTTCAGCCACTTTCTCTTTATTCAAAGAAATAGCATTCTGTTTTAATTCTCTACGCGCATCACTATTTGAAGCCAAAAAATTAGTTTTTGCAGAAAGTGCAGCAATCATATCCAAACCTTCACTTAACTCGTTTATTGAAATTTCTGCTTGTGGCACGCCATCAAACACTTCTAAAAACGTTTTTTCGTCTAACTTTTTCAATTCGTCCATTGACGGACTAAAGAAAGCATTTGAAGCTGCAATTGCGTTTTCTAAATCGGCTTGTGAATGCACCATTACGGTAATTTCATCTGCTAATCGCTTTTGTAACACTCTTAAATGAGGTGCTTCGCTGTGTTCAGTAATAAGTTTTTCAATGGTTCCTTTGTCTAAGAATGTGAAAATCTTGATGTATTTTTCGGCATCAACATCTGACGTATTCAACCAATATTGATAAAATTTGTAAGGCGAAGTTCGTTCCGCATCCAACCAAATATTTCCACCTTCAGATTTTCCGAATTTCGTTCCATCCGCTTTTGTAATTAATGGACAAGTTAAAGCATAAGCCTTTCCTCCTTCTATTCTTCGCACTAATTCGGTACCAGTAGTAATGTTCCCCCATTGGTCACTTCCGCCCATTTGTAGGGTACATTTTTTAGCTCGGTACAAATGTAAAAAGTCATATCCTTGAACTAATTGGTATGTAAATTCGGTAAACGACATTCCTTCTGAAGTATCACCCGTCAAACGCTTTTTAACCGAATCTTTTGCCATCATGTAGTTAACCGTAATGTGTTTTCCTACATCACGAATAAAATCAAGGAATGAAAACTCTTTCATCCAATCGTAATTATTTACCAACTCAGCCGCATTAGCTTCGGCAGAAGTAAAATCTAAAAAACGAGCCAGTTGTCCTTTAATAGCTTCTTGATTGTGACGCAACGTAGCTTCGTCCAATAAATTTCGCTCATTTGACTTTCCTGATGGATCGCCAATCATTCCGGTTGCTCCACCAACGAGCGCTAAGGGTTTGTGACCACTCAATTGAAAATGTTTTAACAACATTACCCCAACTAAATGTCCTATATGCAATGAATCAGCTGTTGGATCAATTCCCACATACGCCACACGCATTTGCTCCATCAAATGTTCTTCTGTACCTGGCATAACGTCGTGGAGCATTCCTCTCCAAGTCACTTCTTCTATAAAATTCTTCATGATTCAATAATAATTTAAGCAAAGATAGTTTTTAGTCTTAAAGTTTAAAAGTTTTATTCAAAATTCAAAAACAATTCTTCCAATATCGAGCTTCCAGCTTCCATCAAAAAATTAGTATCTTTACATCATGATTTTAGTCACAGGCGCAACAGGATTACTGGGTTCACATTTACTAGTTCAACTCCTTCAAGAAAATGAGGAAGTAAAAGCTATGTTTCGTTCTGAAAAGCAAATTGAACAGACAAAAAAAATATTTGAACATAAAAACCAAATTGCTTTATTTGAAAAAATCAATTGGGTAAAAGGCAATATAACGGATATTCCATCGCTGGAGAAGGCTTTTGAACAAGTAACTTATGTGTACCATTGTGCAGCCGTAGTTTCTTTTGAACCTAAAGAAGAAACCCATATTCGAAAAGTTAATATTGAAGGAACTGCCAATGTTGTAAATTGTTGCATTGATTTTAAGGTGAAAAAGTTGTGTCATGTGAGCTCAATTGCTGCACTTGGTGAGAGAAAAGTTAATGAAACCTATATTACTGAAGAAACCGAATGGAATTTTGAAAAACAACATAGTGATTATGCCTTATCAAAATATGGTGCAGAGATGGAAGTATGGCGGGGTTTTCAGGAAGGGCTTGAGGTAGTAATTGTAAATCCAGGAGTAATTTTTGGCTTCGGTTTTTCAAACCTTGGAAGTGATTTGTTCATTCAATGGGTAAAAAATAATATTCCGTTTTATACTAATGGAACTATTGGAATTGTGGGGGTTCATGACGTAGTCAAAGTAATGCACACATTGATGAAAAGCGCTGTTTCTGGTGAACGGTATATTGTTGTGGGAGAAAACTGTACTTATAAAGAGTTATTCTATTATATAGCAACTTTATTGAACACAAAGCCTCCGTCTATTTATGCTTCAAAAACGATGACTGCCATAGCTTGGCGCATAGATTGGTTGTGGTCAAAAATAACTAATAGCAAAAGAAAATTAACAAAATCAACGGCGGCATCATCTCACGAAAATGACAGCTATTCTTCAGAAAAAATAGAAAACGCCATAAACATAACGTTTCAAAAGAAAGAAGTGTTTTTAAAAGATGTTATTTGATTTTTTCTTTGCCTGGAGACGCAATTGAATCGGCTGCGACTTCTTCATCTAAACGGTCTAGCACTTCCTGATACATTTTTTTGTATTGCTTAACATCTGCAGCATAATAACGCTGATTTTGATGAAAAGTGAGACTATCAATAGCATATTTTTTATAAATGTAGGTACTGCTATTGATTTGCTTTTCCGATAATTTTAAAGGCATTGAACCATCGGCAGCTTGCAAAATAGCAATATCAAATAAAATATTGGTCATTACTTCTTCGTCCAATAAATTATCGGGTTTAGGCACCGGATTATTAGAACAAGATAGCAAACAAATTGCGCATAAACCTAAAACTAACTTTTTCATTTATACAGTTCTTTCAAATAATAAACGTAGGCCGGCATTTTTTTCTTTGATTTTGCCATTAGCGTAAACTAACTTTCCATTGACAAAAGTATGTGTTACTCGTGATTTAAAATTATACCCTTCAAAAGGAGACCAACCACATTTTGCTAAGATATTTTCTTTTTTAACGTTCCAAGGTAAATAAGCATTTACTATGGCAATATCTGCAAAATAGCCTTCTTTTATAAATCCGCGTTTTTCAATTTTGAATATTTTTGCTGGATTATGACAAAATTTTTCTACAATTTTTTCTACTGATATTTTTCCTTGATGATGCGCTTCAAATAGTGCTACTAAGGCATGTTGCACTAAAGGACCGCCCGATGGACAAGTAGTATATGGATTTAATTTTTCTTCTAATGTGTGTGGTGCATGATCGGTTGCAATGACATCAATTCTGTCATCTAATAATGCTTTCCAAAGCGCCTCTTTATCTTCTTGTGTTTTTACAGCAGGATTCCATTTTATTAATGAACCTTTTGTTTCATAATCGGCATCGGTAAACCATAAGTGGTGAATACAAACTTCGGCCGTAATTTGCTTTTTTTCTAACGGAATTTTATTGGTAAATAAATCCAATTCTTTAGCGGTTGACAAATGAAAAACATGTAAACGTGCGCCTGTTTTCTTGGCTAATGCAATAGCTTTTGAAGACGAAATATAACAAGCTTCGGCACTTCTTATTAAATGATGCTGATTTACAGGAATGGCATCACCAAACTCAGCTTTATATTTTTCTGTATTCGCTTTAATCGTTGCCTCATCTTCACAATGAACCGCAATAAGCATTTTTGTAGAGGAAAATATTTTTTCAAGCACTTCTGGATTATCGACCAACATATTACCTGTTGAAGACCCTAAAAACAATTTAATACCGGCAACATTTCGCGAATTTGTTTTTAAAATTTCTTCTAAATTATCATTTGTCCCGCCCATCATAAAAGAATAATTAGCGTATGATGATTGGGCTGCAATTTGATATTTATCTTCTAAAAGTTCTTGTGTAACCGCATTTGGAACGGTATTGGGTTGCTCAATAAATGAGGTAATTCCACCAGCAACTGCTGCTCTACTTTCGGTTTCAATAGTGCCTTTATGTGTAAGTCCTGGTTCTCTAAAATGCACTTGATCATCAATAGCACCTGGAATAACATAACTTCCTTCAGCGTCAATAATTACACATCGTGAAGATTTAGGGCTAATTTTTTGGGCAATTTCAGTGATTAATTCATTTTCAATTAATATATCCCCTTCAAAAACGACACCTTCATTTACAATTTTGGCATTTCTAATTAAATATGTACTCATTATAATCTATTAAATATTTTTCGTAATCGAAGCATTATTACTCCAACTACAGCTTCGCGAATAATTCCGCTACTCATTTTTGATTGTCCTTTGGTTCTGTCGGTAAAAATAATTGGAACTTCTTCAATTATAAATTGATTGGTGAACGCTCTATATTTCATTTCTATTTGGAAAGCATATCCGACAAATTTAATTCGGTCGAGATTAATATGCTCTAAAACAATTCGTTTATAACATTTGAATCCTGCGGTTGCATCTGCAATTTTCATTCCCGTTATCATTCGCACATAAACCGATGCAAAATAAGAGAGCAATACTCTACTCAAAGGCCAATTTACCACATTAACACCGTTTGAATATCGCGAACCAATAGCAAGATCAGCTCCGTTTTCACAAGCAAATAATAGCTTTTCTAAATCGGTTGGATTGTGAGAAAAATCGGCATCCATTTCAAAAATATAGTCATACCCTTTATTAAGCGCCCATTTGAAACCGTGCACATAAGCAGTTCCTAAACCCGCTTTCTTTGTGCGTACTTCCAAAAATAATTGGTCTTGAAATTGATCTTGAAGTTCGGCTACTTTTTGAGCCGTTCCATCTGGTGAATTATCATCAACAATTAACACATGAAAAGTGGTGGGCAATGCAAAAACTGCCGTAATTATTGCTTCAATATTTTCGATTTCATTGTAAGTAGGAATGATGACAATACCTTTGGCCATTTCAAGTATACTATTATGGAACAAAAATAAGCTATTTTCGTTTGAAAATTCTTAATAATTTTATAATAATTATTATGATAGTATTTTTTGTAATTTTGCACCAATATGTTAGGAATAGAATTACACGAGCGAATTATCGAAAGCAAAGATTGGGCTACCCTTTTGTTTGTTGTATGTCTTGGTATTGTTACTGTAAATAAATCAATCTCATGGGTTCGTTTTTCAGAATTTATTCGACTGGCTTATTCATCAAAATATAATAAAATCTATCGAGATAGCGGAAACTTACTAGATGGGTTTACGGTTTCTATGTTTGTTTTACAACTGATCTCTTTTTCTTTTTTTATTTTGCTTGTTATTCAGCAATTTGCAACTCTTGAAACAAATACCCTAATTTTATATATTCAAATCTTTACTCTATTGAGCGTGTTTGTGCTTTCTAAGTATTTAATTGAAAAAATTATTGCAACAGCATTTAAAATTGAAGAATTTAATGAACATTTTAATTTGCTAAAAGTAAATTATAGAACTTATCTGAGTTTACTTTTACTTCCTATTTCTATCATACTATTTTACAACCCAATTCAGTCTAATCTGTTTTTTGGGATATTAATTATAATTCTTATTGTAACAAATATGATAACATATGTTGTTGCATTGAAATTACATCAAAATTTATTGATACGTAAAATATTTTATTTTATTTTGTATCTTTGCACGCTTGAAATAGCTCCTTACTATTTCATTTATAATTGGTTTACAAAAAATTAGAGAGAAATTATGTCAAATTTGAAAGTGAAAACAATTTTGGTTTCACAACCAGAGCCTAAAGTAGAAAATTCTCCTTATTTTGAGCTGCAGAATAAACTTAAAGTGAAAGTTGACTTTAGACCCTTCATACATGTAGAAGGTGTTTCTGCTAAAGAAGTAAGAGCTCAGAAAATCGATTTAAATAACTTTACTGCTATTATTTTAACGAGTAGGAATTCGGTTGACCACTTTTTTAGAGTGGCCGAAGAAATGCGCTATAAAGTTCCAGAAGATTTAAAATATTTTTGTCAGTCTGAAGCGGTTGCTTTTTATTTACAACGATATGTGGTGTACAGAAAAAGAAAGATTTATGTGGGTCAAAAAGATTTCGCAGATTTATCTCCACTGATAAAAAAATACAAAGACGAAAAATTCTTATTGCCTTCTTCTGATCAATTGAATGCGGATGTTCCGCCAACACTTGATGCATTGAAAGTGGATTGGACTAAAGGAACTTTCTATAAAACAGTAATGAGTGATTTATCAGACTTAAAAGACGTTTATTACGATATTTTAGCGTTTTTTAGTCCAACAGGTATTAAATCGTTGTTTATGAATTTTCCAGATTTTAAACAAAACAATACTCGAATCGCTGTTTTTGGAAGTACTACTCAAAAAGAAGCATTAGAACACGGATTACGTATTGACATTATGGCGCCAAGCCCAGGAACACCTTCAATGACAGGAGCTCTTGAAAAGTATGTAGCCGAAGTAAACAAAGGAAAATAACCACTGTTTTTTATAAACAAAAAGTCCCGAAAATTTCGGGACTTTTTTGTGAAATACTATTTCAATTATCCTAATTGCGGACCTGCGCCAACTAGGTTTTTACCTTCTTCATTATCGGTATACTGTACAAAATTCTTAATAAATCGAGTCGCTAAATCAGTTGCTTTTGTTTCCCATTCCGTTTCATCAGCATAGGTATCTCTAGGATCTAATATCGCTGGATTTACATCATGTAATGCTGTTGGTACTTCAAAGTTGAACACAGGAACTTTTTTTGTAGTGGCTTTTTCAATTGAACCATCTAAAATTGCATCAATAATTGCTCTAGTGTCTTTAATTGAAATGCGTTTTCCTGTTCCGTTCCACCCTGTGTTAACCATATAGGCAGTAGCGTTGTGTTGCTCCATTTTTTTAACTAATTCCTCACCATATTTCGTAGGATGTAAGGATAAAAATGCTTTTCCAAAACAAGCCGAAAAAGTTGGTTCTGGTTGGGTTACTCCTCTTTCTGTACCCGCTAATTTTGCGGTAAACCCAGATAAGAAGTAATATTTTGTTTGCTCGGGTGTTAATTTAGAAACTGGAGGCATTACTCCGAATGCATCTGCTGTTAAGAAAATAACTTTTGTAGCATGTCCTGCCTTTGAAACCGGGCGAACAATATTATCAATATGGTAAATAGGATAAGAAACACGTGTGTTTTGCGTAACCGAACCATCTTTAAAATCAATTTTTCCTGAGGCGTCTAGCGTTACATTTTCTAAAAGGGCATCTTTCTTAATTGCTACGAAAATATCTGGCTCATTTTCAGCACTCAAATCAATGGTTTTAGCATAACAACCGCCTTCAAAATTAAATACCCCTGAATCATCCCATCCGTGTTCATCATCACCAATTAACTCGCGTTTTGGATCGGTAGATAAGGTTGTTTTTCCGGTTCCAGATAATCCAAAAAACACTGCTACATCTCCAGCGGCACCTTTATTAGCAGAACAGTGCATAGAAGCCATGCCTTTAAGCGGTAAATAATAATTCATCATGGAAAACAAGCCTTTTTTCATTTCGCCACCGTACCAAGTCCCACCAATCAATTGGACTTTTTCGGTTAAATTAAACGCAACGTATACTTCCGAATTTAATCCGTGAGCAGCATAGTCCTTAAAGCTCGTTTTAGAACCATTCATTACCACAAAATCTGGTTCGCCAAAATGTTCTAATTCAGCATCCGTAGGACGAATGAACATGTTTTTTACAAAATGTGCTTGCCAAGCCACTTCCATAATAAAACGAACTTTTAAACGAGTATCTTCATTTGCGCCACAAAACGCATCCACTACATATAGTTTTTTCCCTGAAAGTTGTTGAACTGTATTTTCTTTTAACGCATTCCAAGTGGTTTGAGAAATTGGTTTATTGTCGTTTGCTGCTTTGTCAGAATTCCACCAAACCGTGTTTTCAGTTACAGCATCTTTTACAATATATTTATCCTTTGGAGATCGGCCAGTAAATTCTCCTGTCATAACATTTACAGCACCTAGCTCAGACAATTGCCCTCTTTCATAACCTGCTAAAGAAGTATTCAACTCTTCATTGTATAAAAAATCGTAGGATGGATTGTAGATTATTTCAGTTACATTATTGATTCCATATTTTTCCAACGCAATCGATTTCGTAATTAGGGCATTCGTATCCATAAAATGTATGTTATGTTGTGTTTTTAAATAAAGTGCAAAATTATAAATTAAATTTCAGAAAGCATTTTAAATTGTCGATTTTTTACATAAAATCGAGTAAAATAAATAGCCCCAAGCCGAAATTAGTAAAAGCCCACCAATGGGAGTTATGGGTCCTAACCACTTTGTTTTTAAATTTGTAATACCGTTTGTTGCTAAAAGATAGATGGATCCCGAAAAAAACAAAACACCTGAGATGGTTAGCCAAAAAATAATCAATCGTTCTTTTTCGTTTAAGAAAGTAAACACTCCTATGAACAATAAAAATAAAGCATGATACATTTGGTATCGAACCCCCACTTCAAAAGATTGTAACTGGGCCTCTGTTAGCACTTTTTTTAAGGCATGTGCTCCAAAAGCACCTAAAATTATTGCCGTAAGACCCAAAAATATAGCGGTTAAAATTATTTTTTTATCCATCATCCTAAATTTACTACAAAGATACTAAAAGTTAATGGCTTAAATTCTGATATTAATGAGAAAAAAACTTTTATAAATATAACATTTCACTATCTTCGTGTTATATTTTTATTATTTCATCAGATGAGACATATATTAGTTATTGGAGCAGGTCGTTCGGCATCATCCCTCATAAAATACCTATTAGACCATTCAGAAAAGGAACAACTTCATATTACCATTGGTGACTTATCTAAAGAATTGGCAGAACAAAAAACAAATAATCACAAAAACGCAACGGCTATTGCTTTTGATGTTCACAATGAAGAACAACGTAAAATAGAAATTCAAAAAGCCAACATTGTAATTTCAATGTTACCCGCTCATCTTCATATAGAAGTGGCAAAAGATTGCATCACTTATAAAAAACACATGGTTACGGCTTCCTATATTAGTGAGGCCATGCAAGAATTAGACGAAGAAGCAAAAGCAAACCAATTAATTTTCATGAACGAAATTGGTTTAGATCCAGGAATAGACCACATGAGTGCCATGAAAATTATGGACGACATTAAAAGTAAAGGTGGAAAAATTATTCTTTTCGAATCTTTTTGTGGCGGATTAGTAGCTCCTGAAAGTGATACTAATTTGTGGAATTATAAATTTACTTGGAATCCAAGAAATGTCGTTTTAGCCGGTCAAGGCGGCGCGGCAAAATTCATACAAGAAGGCACATATAAGTACATTCCTTATCATAAATTATTTAGAAGAACCGAATTTTTAGAAGTGGAAGGTTTTGGACGATTTGAAGCGTACGCCAATAGAGATTCTTTAAAGTATAGAGAGATTTATGGATTAGAGGCAGTAGATACTTGCTATCGTGGAACCATCAGAAGAGTCGGTTTTTCAAAAGCATGGGATGTTTTTGTGCAATTAGGGATGACAGATGACAGCTATATTATTGATGATTCTGAACACATGAGTAACCGCGATTTTGTAAATTTATTTTTACCTTATCATCCAACTGACTCTGTAGAAATTAAATTCAGACATCAATTAAAAATTGACCAAGACGATGTAATTTGGGACAAACTTATGGAGTTAGATTTATTTAATAAATCGGTAGTTACGGGTTTAAAAAATGCAACTCCAGCTCAAATGTTAGAAAAAATACTGTCATATAAATGGACATTACAACCAGAAGATAAAGATATGATTGTGATGTATCATAAAATAGGTTACGAACTAAATGGTGAGCAAAAACAAATAGATGCTACAATGGTTTGTTTGGGCGACGATCAAACGTATACCGCTATGGCAAAAACTGTAGGATTACCCGTAGCCATTGCCACTTTGAAAATATTAAATGGCGAAATCACGACTTCGGGCGTACAATTACCAACAGCAAAAGAAGTTTATCTTCCTATTTTAGAAGAATTAGAAAAATACGGCGTAGTCTTTAAAGAATTTGATGTGCCTTATTTTGGATACGATTATTATAATTAAATAAATAAATCCAAATTCCGAAAGTTTCGAAATTTGGATTTACTATTTTAGATTTTTTATAATTTAATCTCTTGAACCTAATATTCTAACGGCCCAGTATAACAAAGAAGCTAATGCCCCTAATGCAGCAACAACATAGGTTCTTGCAGCCCATTTTAGTGAATCTTCAGCGCCTGCATATTCTTCTTGGCTTAACATATTTTTATTTTTTAACCAAGCTAATGCTCTATTACTCGCATCATATTCTACAGGAAGTGTAATAAAACTAAATGTAGTTGCAATGGCCATTAAAACCAAACCTGCCACAGCTACGTAAAAACCAATTCCAGATTTTGATGCAAATCCTAAAATTAATCCACCCATAATTAACCATTGTGACATGCTTGACGACACATTAACCATTGGTACCATTTTAGAACGCATGGTTAGCCATTCATAAGCTTGCGCATGTTGCACTGCGTGACCACATTCATGCGCAGCAACAGCAGCCGCAGCCGCATTTCGTTGATTATAAACCGCTTCAGACAAGTTAACTGTTTTATCTACTGGATTGTAGTGATCTGTTAATTGACCCGGAGTAGAAATAACTTGCACACCTCTAATACCGTGATCTGCCAACATTTTTTCTGCAATTTCGGCACCACTCATGCCATTGCGTAAGGTTACTTTTGAATAATGTGCAAATTTACTTTTCAATCGGTTACTTACTAACCAACTCGCTAGCGCAATCGCGCCAATCATTATATAATATCCTAACATAGTTTTTAAAATTTAATTTGAAATTACTAAAAATATATCAAATTACACGCCAATTTTAGCAAATGACAACTTGACATTATATTATACGTAAAAAATGAAAAATGTTACAAAAAAACTCAAACTTTTATGTTTGAGTTTTTAATATTGGCACATTGGCTTATTGACACATTCTATGTTATCCCACCAAATTAATAATTTTCCCTGGAACAATAATCACTTTATTTGGCGTTCTGCCTTGTAATTGTGCTTGTGTACGTTCGTCTGCCATTACAATTTCTTCAATTTGTGCAGCGGTTAAATCCAAAGGCAATTTTATCGTAAATCGCATTTTTCCATTAAATGAAACCGGATATTCTTTTTCAGATTCTACTAAATACTTTTCTTTAAATTTTGGAAAAGCTACAGTTGCAATTGAACCTTCGTGACCTAATGCACTCCATAATTCTTCAGCAATATGTGGTGCATATGGCGAAACTAAAATAGCTAAAGGTTCTAAAATAGCTCTGTGATTGCATTTTAATTGTTGTAATTCGTTTACGCAAATCATAAATTGAGACACCGATGTATTAAATGAGAAATTCTCAATGTCTTCGGTTACTTTTTTAATGGTTTTGTGTAACGATTTGTAAGCCTCCCCTAGCCCCTCCGAAGGAGGGGAATCAGAAATGTAAAAAGAGTCATTTTCTCCAGAATGATATAATTTCCAAAGCTTTTTTAAAAATCCATAAACCCCTGTAATTCCTGCCGTGTTCCAAGGTTTAGATTGCTCTAAAGGCCCTAAAAACATCTCGTACAAACGTAAGGTATCGGCACCATATTCATCACAAATATCATCTGGTGAAACTACATTGTATTTTGATTTCGACATTTTTTCTACTTCGCGACCAACAATGTATTTTTCGTTTTCTAAAACAAATTCTGCATCTTTATAATCAGTATATAATGGATGTGATTTGAATTTTTCAATATCTAATTCATTTGTGATATCATTGATACAAGATAAATCAACGTGGATTGGATTTACATTTTTACCTTGAATTAATCCTTTTGAATAAAAGGTTTTAGAATCTTCACTTCTATACACAAAAGCACTCATTCCTAAAATCATTCCCTGATTAATCAATTTCTTGAACGGTTCTTCGGTTGGTGCATAGCCTCTGTCTTTTAAGAATTTATTCCAAAAACGAGCGTATAATAAATGTCCGGTTGCGTGTTCGCTTCCTCCAATGTATAAATCTACGCTTTCCCAATATTTTAAAGCGTCTTCACTCGCAAATTCATTTTCATTTTGCGCATCCATATAACGCATCCAATACCAAGAAGAACCTGCCCAACCTGGCATCGTGTTCAATTCTAAAGGAAAAATATTCACGTTATCAATCAACTGATTACTAACCACTGCACACTGCACGCTATCCCACGCCCAAACGGTTGCATTTCCTAAAGGTGGTTGACCGTCTTCGGTAGGTAAGTACTTTTCTACTTCTGGTAAAACAATTGGCAAGTGTTTTTTGTCAATCATTTGTGGTAAACCATTTACGTAATAAACGGGAAAAGGTTCACCCCAATAACGTTGGCGAGAGAAAACAGCATCGCGTAAACGGTAATTTACTTTGGCATTTCCTGCGCCTATTTCTTCTAAAGCTTCGATGGCTTTTTTCGTTCCGTTTTTATAATCTAATCCGTTTAAGAAATCAGAATTTACCAATTCGAATCCGCCTTTTTCACCATAAGCGGCTTCAGAAATATCTTGGTTGAAAATATTTTTTATTTCTGGCATTCCGTGTGTTCCTTTAAAGAAATTCGCGAAAGCATAATCACGCTCATCACCACATGTAACTGCCATTACCGCACCTGTTCCATAACCCGCCAACACATAATCGCCAATCCAAACCGGAACGGGTTTTTTGGTAAAAGGATGTTCGGCATAAGCACCTGTAAACACTCCTGAAATGGTTTTTACATCGGCCATTCTTTCTCTTTCTGAACGTTTTGCAGTCGCTTCCACATAGGCTTCCACCGCTGCTTTTTGTTCTGGAGTGGTAATTTGTGCTACCAATTCGTGTTCGGGTGCCAATGTCATAAAGGTAACTCCGAAAATCGTATCAGGTCTGGTCGTAAACACTTCAACTTGAAACTTGGAACCTGAAACTTGAAACTTAACTGTAGCTCCA
>CAISYO010000145.1 GCA_903889745.1 uncultured Bacteroidota bacterium
CCAAGAAATTGGGGGTTTTTTTGTAAATTAAAACTACAGATTTTTTTTGTTAGTTTGATCATTCTATCAAAATTTGAATGTTTTTAAACAATAAAAAGAATTTTATTTTATAAAAATATTTCAAAAAGATAAATTACGTTTGTTTTACTTTTATTTAAAAACTAATGGATTTATTCTCCGATAATCAAATTATCAATTTACTGCCATACGATGGCACGGTATTTTATTATGGAACAGTCATTCCTCAAGCTGAAGCCAATCATTATTTTAACCAATTATATAATACTATTGAATGGAGAAATGATGAGTCCATTATTTTTGGAAAACATTTTATTACATCACGAAAAGTAGCCTGGTATGGAACCGAAGAATACAGTTACTCATACTCCAATACCACTAAAAAAGCTTTGCCGTGGACGAAAGAACTAATAACACTAAAAGCATTAGCTGAACAAACAACTAAGGCTAGTTATAATTCGTGTTTGTTAAATTTATATCATAATGGTAGCGAAGGAATGAGTTGGCATAGTGATGGAGAAAAAATGCTGCAAAAAGATGGTTCCATCGCTTCATTTACTTTTGGCGCCGAACGTAAATTTGCCTTTAAACACAAACAAACAAAAGATACTACTTCAATAGTATTACAAAACGGAAGTTTATTAGAAATGAAAAATAATACTCAAACCAATTGGCTGCATCGTTTACCACCTGCAAGGCTTATCAAAAGACCACGAATTAATTTAACATTCAGAACTATTGTAGCGTAATTGCACGCTATTACATCTCCTTAATCAGTTTCAAAAAGTCGTCTAGTTTATGGACGTTTAAAACTTCCTTTTTATCAAGTAACATGAAACATCTTTAATTATTTCTTTGTACCTTAAAAGAAGTTCCAGATTTTAGAGGGTTAAAACCTCTTCCATCTCCAAAATCTCCGGGAATCACAGACTTTGTTTATTTAATTTGGCGATGTTATCGGATTTTAATCTTTGAAACTTTATAATAGTAACGCTAAAATAATTCCGTAGCCAATGCTTATCAATGATTTTTGTAAATCGCCTTGATAAAAAATAACTTCGCATATTTGGGCCAAATCATAAATTCATTTGGTATAACTTAAATATTCAAGCCAGATAAGGTAGGTTTTCGCAGAATTGTTCCAACATAGAAAAGGGTTGAAACCATAATGCCTGACATTGGCATACCTCCTGAAACTATTTCTGCAACTATAATACCGCCTCCAAAAGAAGCCAGTAAGAAAAAGCCAATATTGATTGTGCGTGGCATCCAATATAAGATAAGAATTATAATTTCTAAGATGCCAATGAACATTAACTTGTCGCCAAAATTTGTAACTTTTGCCATATTAGCTTGCATTTCTTCTGCTCCGATAATTTTCATTACACCAGCCATAAATATCATAAATGATGCTATAATAGAAATTATGTATCCAGCTATTTTTCTGGCTTTGCTTATTTGTGCTTCGTGTAAATTACTCATGTTTTACTTTTTATTTTTATTAAAATTAAATGTTGTCTAGTTTCGTTGCAGATTTGATACTGCTTTGTTTGAAAAATGGATCTATTGCGAAAAAAGCTAAAGCTGGAAAAAAATGCATAGGAATAACAAGGCCAGGAAACATTTCAGGGAATTCAACATCCAATGGCAGGGTCATACTAATGGGTCCAATTATGCTTACAAATGATAAAACAACAACAATAACATTTAATATTCCTTGTAAATTTTCTTTTTTGAATTTGAACAAAACAAAATTAGCTACTGAAATTAATACACAACCAAAAATGCATGCGCCAAAAACACTTCCAATATTAATAATTTTGTCAAAGGAAACACCAAGGGTGGATTGATATAGGTTGTTGTAAATTACGCTTGCTATAGTTGCTAAAATTCCAGCTACAACTCCATGAATAAAAATCTTTTTCATTAAATTATTTTTTAGTTACTGGTACTGAAATTTCTAGTGCAATTTCGTTGGAAACTTTTTTGGACATACCTTCCATTGTGCCTACTCCAAAGTCCGTGCGATTAACACTAAAATTCCCTTTAAATACATTAGAAGAAAAAGTAAATGGAATTACAATTTGCTTTTTAATTCCATGCATTTCAATTGTCCCTTCTACTAGGTAGCCATTTGTAGATTTAGAAAATTTGCTGGAAATAAAATTAATCGATGGATATTTATCCGCATCAAACCACTTATCACTTTTAGCGATTTTGTTTTTCATGCCATTACCAGTATTTATAGAAGTCACATTAATTGAAGTGGAAAAACGCGAATTATTTAAGTCATTTTCATCGAACGAAATGTCACCCGACATTGTTTTAAAAATACCTTCGGCATCTTTCCCTTTAAATTTTATGGAGTAGTCGTCCGATATTTTCCAATCAACTGATTTTATGGTTGTGAAAGCAGAAAGCAACAATGTTGCTCCAACCAAAACTGCAAAACTAAGTTGCTTCATTTTTTTTGTTTTACTTATTTGTGTTTTGTGTAAACCTGTCATAATACTATTTGTTTATATTTTATTTGAAATGGGTTAAATTTTTATTTAATTGTATTGCAGATAAATTGCCAAAAGGCTTATCAGCAAAGTTCCTCCGATATGAGGGATGGCAGCTTTAATACCAATTTTACTGAATTTAGCAGTGATAATGGCGTCACTAATGGTGATAATTGGAATCAAAGGCACAAAGTATTTCATACCTTCTGGGTGTAATAAACAGAGTACGAAAGTCATTATGCCAAGTGTGAAATCTCGGACACCCTTAGCTAACATCCAGCCTCGAATGGATGAACCATCGCCTTCAATTCCGTAAAATTTCGCATATTTTTCGTCAGAAGCGAAAGCACAGTAGATGCCCAATCCACATAGGAATATTCCGAGTAAAATCGGTAAAATTAATGTCATTTTATTTATATTTAATTTACAAACTCATATGCGACCCATCGCAGTAGGGAGGATTTTTTGTTTGCTTACACGTGCACATAGCAGCCGTTTTCGATTCATCTGCTTTAAAAACATTTGGGGCAAATTCACTTCCCATGTGTGCTCCATTGCACCAAGGTTGATTTTCTGATTTACCACATGCACACCATGCATACGTTTTTCCTTCTTCCAATTGTTCCATTTGCGGTGATTTTCCCGCTACTTTTGCGTTGTTCATATTTGTTATTTATTTAAAGATTAATTCAATTTATTTTAGCCATTAAAAATTCTGTTTGCTCTAGTAATTTCTGTTTGTATTCTTTTTCGAAATTGAGCTCAATAGGCTCCTTTTTTATAAAATACTTACCTGTAACATTATTGAGTGTAGGGGAGCTAGAAACAAAAATCCCAGTAGTGCTTTCTTTTCCAAAGAACAATTCAGGATAATAATCATCAATGGCTTCGGCTTTACTGTTTGCCACATAACCTAACGAGTGAAGTCCAACTTTTAATTGTTCAGGTAAAAAGCAGCGTTTTTACCTGCTTGTTTGTATAAATCAATTAATGGTTTAAAGCGATGCGTTTCTCCACCAATAACAGCTACCATTAATGGCAATCCTAATTTGCCTGCTCTTATAAATGAAGCTTGCGTGCCGCCAACGCCAAGCCATATAGGGAGTTGATTTTGTAAAGGACGAGGATAGATGCCTTGGTTGTTTAATGAGGGTCTAAATTTACCCGACCAAGTCACCAATTCATTATCTCTAATTTTCAATAACAAATCTAGTTTCTCTGCAAACAACTCATCATAATCAGTTAAACTTTGTCCAAATAGTGGATACGATTCTGTAAATGACCCTCTACCAACAACAATTTCAGCACGACCTTTTGAGATTAAATCTAACGTTGAAAAATTTTGAAATACACGCACTGGATCAGCAACACTAAGCACAGTAACAGCACTTGTTAATGTAATTTGTTTGGTGCGTGAAGCCGCGGCTGCTAAAATAATGGCAGGTGCCGAATCTAAAAATTCTTTACGGTAATGTTCGCCAATGCCAAAAACATCTAAACCAACTTGATCCGCTAATTCAATACGTTCCAATAATTCATTCATTGCTTGTGCATTTGAAATACCTGAATTCTTGGAATTTATTGCAAAACTATCTATTCCTATTTCCATTGTAATTCATTTAATTCTGAAATAATAATTTTTAAATCATTTAATAATTCATGGTTGGTTATTCCCTTTTTATCATCAAAATTTTGATGAAAACTAGGCAGAGAAAAATTATTTTTAATAACGGCACCTTGATAAGGAAATAAATTTTTCCCAATTTCCAAAACAGAAGAACCACCTCTTGCTCCCGGAGAAGTTGCCATTAATAGCATTGGTTTTTCTGCAAAGGTTTTTCTTCCTTTTATTCTCGATGTCCAGTCCAATAGATTTTTAAATCCTGCGTTTAAGTTGCCATTGTTTTCAGCCAATGAAAGTACTATTAAATCAGCTTCGTCAATTTGAGCTGCAAAATTTATTATTGGTTCTGGAATTCCATTTGAAGTTTCTAATTGCATACTGTAAATTGGCAAATCCACATAGCTTAAATCGAAAATAGTTACTTCAGATTCTGGAATTAACGAAGCTGTAAAGCTGGCTAATTTTCTGTTGATGGAATTGCTGCTGTTGCTACCACCTATTGCTATTATTTTTTTCATATTATTTTTTTATTTTTTGTGCATTTTTATTGCTTTTAATATTGGGTCATTATTTAATTGCAAAGGTGCAGCCTTTAGAAAGGCTGTGCATTGATGTAAGTCAAGAAGTGATTTTGTATTTTATTTGTTCTTTGATATTTCTTTTCTCACTCTGCTTAATGCTTCTGGAGTAATGCCAAGGTAGGAAGCAATCATTTTTTGAGGTACTCTTTGAATAATATCAGGGTATGTTTCTACAAAATGTTGGTAACGTTCAACCGCAGAAGAACTCATTAACAAAATGATGCGTTTTTGCAAAACAGCAATTCTATTAAACAGTGAATTATTTTTAGAATTTTGTTTTGAAACTTCTTTATCGGTTACAGTAATTATTGAATTTTCTATTGCATCTATAAATAAATCACAAGGGACATTGGTTTCGCAATTATCTCCAATTATCCAGTTTTCTGATGCAAACATATAAATATGTTCTTTCCCTTTATGGTCGATGGTGTAACTGCGCAACAAGCCACTTTCTACCGTAAACACTTTTGTGTTTAGTTCACCACTGCTTTGCAGAACCTGTCCTTTAGTAACGTTTATTGTTTTCAATTTAATGTTTCTATTTTGGTATTTTAATTTGGGTTTTGAAACAATGTTTACCGATATGCTACTATCAAAGCTATAATTTTATTAGACATTTGCGAAGTAAAAATTAACTAATTGTTTACCGCTTTTGCAAATGCCGAAGCCGAATACTAGCATTTTTGGCAGCTGCGGTTGGCAACTGTTGCTTAAATGTCGAAAGTTATTGCAGAATTTTTCAGA
>CAISYO010000146.1 GCA_903889745.1 uncultured Bacteroidota bacterium
GCAATTCCAAAAACAAATGTTATTCCTGGATTTTTTACATATTATGATTTATGGTTTAAAAATAATGGTAGTACACAACTTTCTGGACAAGTTACATTTCAATATAATGGGGCAAAACTGTCTTTTATTACAAGTGATCCTTCTCCAAATTCAATCACATCAGGGTTATTAAGCTATAGTTTTACAAATTTAGCTCCCTTTGAAAGCAGACTAATTACTAATATTAAGCTACAAGCAGCAGCACCGCCTACATTGGATAGTGGGGATTTATCTGTTATTACTAGCTCTGTTTCACCTATAGCTGCAGATGCAACACCAATAAACAATACAAGTACTGTAAATCAAATTGTTGTAAATTCTCAAGATCCTAATGACATAGCAGTTCATGAAGGTAATACTATTACTCTTGTTCAAGCACAACAAGATTACTTGCATTATACTATTCGTTTTCAAAATATTGGAACTTCAAATGCTATAAATATTAAAGTTTTAAATGATTTAGATCCTAATTTAAATTGGAGCACATTTCAATTTTTATCAGCGAGTCACAACTGCAGAATTAAAAACAATAATAACCATAATGAGTTTCTTTTTGAGGGGATTAATCTGCCAGGAACGAATAATGAACCTTTAAGTCATGGTTATATTACTTTTAAGGTAAAACCAATTGCTTCAATTGCTATAGGAAATGTTATTTCAAGTATGGCAAATATTTATTTTGATTATAATGCGCCAATTGCAACTAATCAAGTTTCTACTACTGTTGGGTCTAATTTATCAATTGATACGGTAGTTTTTAACGATTTTAAATATTTTCCAAATCCTGTAAAAAATACATTGTCTATTTCAAATAATTATATTATTGATAAGATAGAGATTTCCTCTCTTTTAGGTCAAGTTTTGATTCATAAAAAAATAAATGAATTACAAACAGAAATAAATTTTTCAGACCTTCCAAATGGTATTTATTTTGTTAAAGTAGTAAGTGAAAATTCTGAAAAAACATTTAAAATAGTAAAAGAATAAGAAAAAAATAAGTATTCTTTATAATAATCTTTGGCAGAGCGTTAATGGGATTAATAACCCTTGCCCAAATGGTTATCGTATACCTACTGCATCTGAGTTAGATAGCGAAATAATGAGATGGGGACCAGGTAGTAGCACTCAGCCAAATTCTTTTACTTCTCCTTTAAATTGGACAAGGGGAGGAAGCAGAGCTACAACAGGGGCTGTTGTAGGAACTTTTGGTTTCTATTGGTCAAGTACTTTAATAGGTTCAGGTTCATTTTATACCTCACCAAGTATATTATTTTTTCAGTCAAATAGAGTTAAAAGTATTCAAGATGATGATAGAGGAAGAGGTCTTTCTGTTCGTTGTATAAAAAATTAAATCCAGTTTACTGTAAAATGAAAAAACATTTAATAGCTTTTTTATATTTGATTACCACCCCATTTATTTTTTCACAATCTATTTCGGGTAATTTTTCACAACTTAATAATCAACCCATTAAAGTGGAAGTTTTTTCAGGTTTAAAAACGTATGCTATTTCATCAACAATAACTGATGAAAAGGGTAATTTTAAGCTTAATTATTCAAAATCAGATTTTGGAGTAGGATATTTAATAGCATCAGACAACAAACCGCTTTTTATTTTACTGAGCGGTGAAGATATAGTAATTACTGGAGAATCATTGGGATTAATCGAAACCATCAAAATAATAAAAGGACAAGAAAATTTGTTTTTTGAACAGTATGCAAAAGAACACCCTCGCAGAGAACAAGCATTGAGTGCTTGGGGTTATTTAGAGAAAATATATACATTAGATTCGTTATTTGCCTTGCAACAAAAACCTATAAACGCAATTCTAGAAGAAAAGCAACGTCTCAAAAATGAAGATAAAGTGTTTTTATCAAGTTTGCCAAGTGATAGCTATGTAAAATGGTTTTTGCCTACACGTAAATTAGTGAGTTCGGTTTCTACCATCGCTCAATATCGTCCAGAAGAAATTCCTGAAACCATTGATGCTTTTCGCAAATTAGAGTATACCGATGCAAGATTATATAAAAGTGGTTTATTTAAAGATGCAATAGATAATCATTTTTGGTTACTTGAAAATAGTGGTAAGTCATTGGATAACGTCTTTGAAGAAATGAAACAATCCATTGATGCTATGCTAGTAAAATTAGCAACCAATGAGAAAATTTTCAATGAAGTAACAGATTACTTGTTTGACTTATTAGAAAAACACAGTTTGTTTCAAGCATCAGAATATTTGGCATTAAAAGTTTTGAATGAAGGTAGTTGCACTATAAATAGTGATTTAGCCAATCAGTTAGAAACCTACCGTGCTATGAAAAAAGGAAACATAGCTCCTGATATGATATTTAACCCATCATTTTTTGTAAATCCAAATAAAATAGTTGCTAAACTGTCATCATTAAAAAGCAACTATACAGTAGTGGTGTTTGGTGCCAGTTGGTGTCCTAAATGTAAAGAAGAATTACCTGAAATAGCAAAGTTATATTCAAAGTGGAAATCTAAAGGTGTAGAAGTTGTTTTTGTAGCTTTAGAAGAAGATAGAACTGCTTTTATAAACTTTGCAAAAGGATTCCCTTTTATATCTTATTCAGACAATAAAAAGTGGGAA
>CAISYO010000147.1 GCA_903889745.1 uncultured Bacteroidota bacterium
GTCGATGCAGCCGTCGCGCAGGCCCTCGTGTCAGCCGTCGCGTGTTCCCAGCGCCCAGCCGAGTGTGTGTCCAACTGGTCAGCCTTCGGGCCGACCGTCAAGTCAGCCGTCTTGTGTTCCGTCTGCGCAGCCGTCTGCGCAACCGTCGGTGCAGCCGTCGTGTGTGCCTAGTGGGCAACCGTCTGTGGTTCCGTCGGTTCAACCGACTGGTGATCCGTCGATGCAGCCCACGCGCAGGCCGTCGTGTCAGCCGTCTTGCGTACCCAGCGCACAGCCGATTGAGTGTCCGTCGGTGCAGCCTTCGGGCCGACCGTCAAGTCAGCCGTCTTGTCTTCCACATATTTTTGTATAGCTCTTTTAAGCGGACGTGCGCCAAATTGTTTATCAAAACCTTTTTCGGCAATGTAATCTTTTGCTTGTTCAGAAAGTTGTAAGGTATATCCTAAATCTTTAACTCTAGCATATAATTTATCCATTTCAATATCAATAATTTTATCAATATCGTGTTTTTCAAGTGCATTAAATACAATTACATCATCTATTCGGTTTAAAAACTCGGGAGCAAATGCTTTTTTCAACGCATTTTCAATAATACCTTTAGAATGTTCTTCGGTTTGAGCATTTTTTGATGCTGTACCAAATCCAACACCTGTACCAAAATCCTTTAATTGACGAGCTCCTACGTTAGAAGTCATGATGATTATAGTGTTTCTGAAATCAATTTTTCGACCTAAACTATCGGTTAAATGTCCGTCATCTAATACTTGAAGCATCATGTTAAACACATCTGGATGCGCTTTTTCGATTTCGTCTAAAAGTACAACGCAATAGGGTTTTCTTCGCACCTTTTCAGTTAATTGCCCACCTTCTTCATAACCAACATATCCTGGAGGTGCTCCAACTAATCTTGAAATTGCAAATTTTTCCATGTATTCGCTCATATCGATTCGTATTAATGCATCTTCCGAATCGAATAATTCTTTTGCAATTACTTTTGCCAATTGTGTTTTTCCAACACCAGTTTGGCCTAAGAAAATAAATGAACCAATTGGTTTATTTGGATCTTTCAATCCGGCACGATTTCTTTGAATCGATTTTGCAATTTTTTGAACTGCTTCATCTTGTCCAATTACCTTACCTTTAATTAGTTCGGGTAGGTGAGCTAACTTATTACTTTCAGTCTTTGCAATACGATTTACAGGAATTCCAGTCATCATAGAAACCACATCTGCAACGTTATCTTCAGTTACAGTAACCTTATTATTTTTAGAATCTTCTTCCCATTGTTCTTGCGCGATGGCTAAATCTTTTTCGATACGTTTTTCATCATCTCTAAGCTTAGCGGCTTCTTCATATTTCTGTTTTTTAACCACCGTATTTTTTAGTTCACGAACTTCTTCTAATTGTTTTTCCAATTCTAAGATTTGTTTTGGAACATCAATATTGATAATGTGTACACGAGATCCCGATTCGTCAAGAGCGTCTATTGCTTTGTCAGGAAGGAAACGATCGGTCATATAACGATTGGTTAGTTTTACACACGCTTCAATAGCTTCGGGTGTATAAATTACGTTATGATGGTCTTCGTATTTTGGTTTAATATTATTTAAAATGGTAATGGTTTCCTCAACTGTTGTTGGTTCTACAATTACTTTTTGAAAACGTCTCTCTAAAGCACCGTCTTTTTCAATGTATTGACGGTATTCATCTAAAGTTGTTGCTCCTACACATTGAATTTCGCCTCTAGCTAAAGCGGGTTTAAACATATTTGATGCATCAAGCGAACCCGTTGCACCACCTGCGCCAACAATAGTATGAATTTCATCAATAAATAAAATGATGTCGTCGTTCTTTTCAAGCTCGTTCATCACGGCTTTCATGCGCTCTTCAAACTGGCCACGATATTTCGTTCCTGCCACTAAACTAGCAAGATCTAATGTAACTACACGTTTATTGAATAAATTTCGCGATACTTTCTTTTTGATAATACGTAAAGCTAAACCTTCTGCAATAGCTGATTTCCCTACGCCTGGTTCACCAATTAATAACGGATTATTCTTTTTTCTTCGGCTTAAAATTTGTGAAACACGTTCTATTTCTTTTTCACGACCTACAACGGGGTCTAATTTACCTTCTTCGGCCATTTCAGTTAAATCGCGACCAAAGTTATCTAATACAGGTGTTTTTGATTTTTTATTGGTTTTATTGCCAGATGATGGTGTATTGAAACCGTTGTCTTTTAAACTGTCATCTTGTCCAGAATCTTCGTTAAATGATTCTGCTTTTGGTAAATTTTCTAAATAATCATCTTCGTTTGTCATCATGGCAGTATATTGTTCTTTAACGGTTTCGTAATCAATTTTAATTTTGTGAAGCAATTTGGTGGTAGGATCATTTTCGTTTCTAAGAATACAAAGCAATAAGTGAGCCGTACTAATTTCAGAGCTATTAAACAATTTTGCTTCAAGGAACGTGGTTTTTAGGGCTCGTTCGGCTTGTCTGGTTAAATGTAAATTTTTCTTTTCAATATTTTGGATGCCATTTGGATTTGCCGGACTCAAGATTTCAACCTTTTTTCTAAGGTGTGTAAAATCGACTGCCAAATTATTCAAAATAGAAATTGCAGTGCCATTTCCATCGCGAAGTATTCCAAGCATTAAGTGCTCAGTACCAATAAAATCATGCCCTAAACGCAAGGCTTCTTCTTTACTGTAAGATATTACATCTTTGACTCTTGGTGAAAAATTATCGTCCATTCTGCATGTGTTATTATTAGTAAAAGTAACTATTTAATAAGGTAAAAACAAAAACCATACCTAACCTAATATACTATATCGCTAAATGACAAAAAAAAAATGAAAAATAAAAGAAAAGTCTTGTTGATTTATAACCAATTTGTAAACAAAATTGTTAATAA
>CAISYO010000148.1 GCA_903889745.1 uncultured Bacteroidota bacterium
CATAGACTTAATGTCTAATTTTTTAACATATAAGTCATATAAGGTAATGTAATGAAGGCGCTGCGCTTAGTTTAAGGACATGAAAGTTTGCTTTTTTTTACTACTAACTCATTACTCTTAACTCATTACTCTTTTTGTATAACAATTTTTCGCAACGTTTTCTTGAAGTTTCACTATGTTTTATTTTTACCTATTGGCTAATCGACTTATTAGCTAATTGGCACATTGACTAAACAAATACCGCTGTAATTACAGAAGCAATTCTTTCTCGATCGTTATCAGTAAGGTTGGAGCCGGAAGGCAAACACAAGCCGTTTTCAAATAGGGTTTCAGCTACGTTGCTTCCGTAATACGGATAGTTCTCAAAAATGGGTTGTAAATGCATCGGTTTCCATAATGGGCGAGACTCTATATTTTCTGCTTCCAACGCTAAACGTAAGGTTTCAGCTGTTATGCCATTGGTTTTTGTGGCATCTATTGTAATGGCGCTCAACCAATAATTAGCAAAATAATCTTCATTTGGCGTAGAAAATACTTCAACACCTTCAATCGATGCGAAAACTGCAACATAAAAATCGTGCATTTGTCTGCGTAAGGCAATATGTTCGTCTAAGACTTCCATTTGACCTCTACCGATTCCTGCACAAATGTTACTCATGCGGTAATTGTAACCTATTTCACTATGTTGGTAATGTGGCGCGTTGTCTCTTGATTGTGTAGCATAGAAAATAGCTTTTTCTTTTAGTGCCGCCGTTTTGGTTACTATAGCACCGCCACCTGAAGTGGTAATGATTTTATTGCCGTTAAATGACAAAATACCAATATCTCCAAAGGTGCCGCATTTTTGCCCTTTGTAGGAACTGCCTAATGCCTCTGCGCTATCTTCTAAAATGGGAATTTGATAGGTATCTGCTACGGCTCTAACGGCTTCTATTTGATAGGGCACGCCGTATAAATGTACGGCAATAATTGCTTTAGGTTTCTTGCCTTTGCTAATGCGGTCTTGAATGGCTTGCTCTAAAGCAACAGGACAAATGTTCCAAGTTTGTGCCTCGCTATCAATAAAAATTGGGGTTGCTCCTAAATATAAAATTGGATTTGCCGATGCTGAAAAAGTCATGCTTTGGCAAATAACCTCATCTCCTGCTTGTACACCTAATAAAATTAAACCTAAATGGATAGCGGATGTTCCTGAACTCAATGCACCTACGTTAGCATTAGCATCCAAATAGTTTTCTAAGTCTTGTTCTAAACCAATTACATTAGGACCCAAAGGTGCCACCCAATTGGCATCAAATGCTTCTTGTATGTATTTTTGTTCGGTGCCTCCCATGTGTGGTGAGGAAAGCCATATTTTGGGGTTGTTCATAGGTTTTATTTTGTATTGCAAATATAGTTTTTTTTGTGTTTGTATGAAAGTAGGGTTTGTTACCATAAAGAAAGCAAAACTATTTTATAATTAATTCTTTAATAACTACCACGTTCTTTTTGAAAAAGAGTAAGAATCATTTGTCTTATAGACAACCACAGATTGCTCATTACTTTCTAATATTTCAACTTGGTTTTCTGAATCGATTAATTCGATATTTGATTTTAGCTTATTATTTTCAATTTCTTTTATTATCATTTCAATACCGGCTTGTTCAACATTGTAATATTGACAAAAATCCGCTATTGTTACGGGTTGATGTTTGAGTTTGCCAAAGTGTTTTTTTATTTGATTCATCATTTTAAAACTCATACTTGGTTTTTTTCCAAAATATAATTGGATGTCTTTGGCTGTTATTACTTGTCTCATTTCTAATACTTTTGTTTGAAGCAAAATTATTTATGGCTTATACGAATTTACGATACTCTTTTATAGTTATTGCACTACCTATTTGTAGTTTTTTAACTACTCTTTTCCTTTACTAAACGGTAAAAATTATACTTTTTACTCACTCCTTTTATTCTATCCAATGTTTTTATTGGATTCTTAAGTTCAATTTTATTACCTGATTCTTCATTGAACCAAGTTCTGAATGCTGTTTCTTTTGCAATGATTAACTTATGGGGTTCTTTTTCACTCATTTGACGGAAATAAAATCCGATTTCTTCTTGATTTGTGGCTTGTAATGCCAGTTTTTGGAAAAACTCATAAGCGTTATAATCTTTAAATACGTGCATTGGGAAGCTGGTTGTATCTTTTTTTATATGTTGATTATCTATTGAGGTGTTCTCGGAACTCGATTTGCATACCAATTCTTCTATTTTCAGAATTATTTTTTTGAAGAAGGATTCTATTAACTGAAAATAGGGTGAATCTGTATTTACAAATGCTTTAAAATCATAATAAAACGCTTTGATTCCTTTGTATAGTAACGCTATATATCGTTCGTGTTTTTGATGATTTATAAGTTTTAGCGCTATATTTTCTGTAAAAAAATCTATACCCATTCTATCAATTTCATTTTCACACAATTGATCTATTAGATATTCCTCAAACTGAATTGTATATTCTAGAACGAGATTAACAATTGAATTGCTTATCTCTTTTACCAATGTTTTGATTTTACTATTTTCTATTCCTTGTTCCTCTGCTTCTATTTTAAGTTGATTCGTAATGCTCTTGATGGGATAGGTTTTAATTTTAAAGAGCATGTCATTCAAATCTTGTGCCCTCGTATTCAAAGAACTTAGATATGATTCTAAATTTAATGGTGCTTTTTTTAAATGATTTTTGTATGTATTTTTAATTTCTTGAATTTCAGCTGTGAACTGACCTGCATAAATAGTGCCTGCTTTAATTTTAACTTTTTTCGTTTCTGAATTAATAATTTGCTCAACATTAACTTGCAAATTCTTTGTAAGTTCTTCCACTTTCTTTGAAATTAGATCAAATGAAACATCATATGTTTGTTTTGATTTTTTTTGTTTCTGGCTCGTTATCATTGTATTGTGTTTAATTATAAATACAAAATTATTTAATTAAGCTATCTAAACAAAGATAGATTCATAGCAATTTTGACCTTCTTTTTAACATTTTTGTTGATAACATCTATTTGTTTTGTTTTCTATTTGATAACTGCTACCCGTAAGTAACCCGTACTTATCCCGTGAGTATCTCCTCAGTATCCTGTTAGCTGTTTTAGAATTAGGTTTGATTAAACGCTAGGTTTATTTTGTAACTATCATGTGTTCAAGAGATGCTTAGCAGCATGACAGACTGTATGTAAATATTGTTTAATGGCTTTTGATTAAGAATTTTACACCCTTAAATTCCGAAGGGGTCGGAACAGTTTCACTTCTGTAGTCCCCTCAAGGGGACAATTCTGCTATTGAATTTTATGTTTATACGTTTTCAAGTTGGACTAATTTACACCCCTGTAGTCCCCTCAAGGGGACAATTCTGCTAATGACTTTTTATTTATTCTGTTTTCAGTTGAACTTTTTTACACCCCTTAACCGAAGCTCTCGCTTCTCCTCTTAATATCAAACCTCGAGGGGACAATTTTGCTGTAGAGCTATTGCTTTTTTGGGTTTTTAGGAGCTGTTTTCTCCACTGTACTGTACTATTTACAACATACTATATTTTTCTTGATTTTAGTGTAATATTTTCTATTTAAAGTATTGTAATCTAGTATTTTACACCATACATACCTCATTTTTTGAGGTGTTGTTTTATGCTATAGTTTTGGGGTGTTGAAAGGCAAAATTGGGTGCGCAACGGTTTTGATTTCGATATTAAAATTATTTATATGAATTTACATTTTAAAATGGAAACGGGGTTTAAGAAATCGCGTTCCGCAGGAAGAGGATCAAAAAGAAGTAACAACTTCAATGTATTAATTTTAACTAAAAACAACTAATTATGGCTAAGTTTGACGGAATTTTTGAGATTAAAGGGACCATACAAGGTATGTCTTTTTACAAGTCTAAAGATGGGATGTTGATTCGAAAAAAAGGTGGTATTGATAAGAGTCGTATTAAGAACGACCCTGCATTTCAACGGACTCGTGAAAATGGTTCGGAGTTTGGACATAATGCGAAGATGGGGCAGTTAATGCGAAAATCGGTAGCTAATTTATTGTCATTAGCCAAAGATTATCGGGTAAGTAGTAGAATGTCGCAAGCTATGAGTAGAATAAAAAACTTGGATTTTACTTCTCCACGTGGTGAGCGTAAAGTATGGATAGGGATTGAAAGTCCTGAGGGCAAGCAATCGCTTCGTGGGTTTGATTTTAATTTAAATTCGCCTTTTAATTCTGTGTTTCGATCCCAGTATGTCTTGGTTCCCGCTACAGGTTCAGTTGGAATTTCTAATTTTAATCCGGCTACTAATTTGAGTATTCCACAGGGTGCTACGCATGCTAGTTTTAGTGTAGCGGTTTCAACTGTTGATTTTGAGTTGGAAAATTACGGAACTACTTACAGTACTAAAGAGAACTTTGCTTTAGTTGATAGTGTTCTCGATTTAACCTTAACACCTACTGAAATGCCTGGCGGCAGTGGTAGTACTTTTTTCTATTTCTTGATTGAGTTTTTTCAAGAATTGAATGGGGTGCAGTATCCCTTAAAAAACAACTCACATAATGTGTTGTATTTGATGGAGGTAGTTTAAGCTTTTGCTAAAAACTCTTACTCCAATAGAGTGAGGAAATTTAAAAGTCCGTGCGTGAAGCACGGACTTTTTTGTTTATTGAAGAATTATGAAAAAGGAATTTAACATTGACTTTGATAATATTCGAGGACCAGACCATAGTGTTAAATTTAGCCACCATCCAAAAAAATCCGCAAAAGCGGATTAAGAAATAACCATTTCTAAATATCATCTAGCAATTCACTAGAATCTTTTTAAACTATATTAAAAAAAAGAATATATCTGGTATACTTTAAAAGTAAATATTTTTACAAACTCCTGTAAAGAGGAAAAAAATCACTGCAAACTTTGTCTTTTGATAAATCTTCATAAATCTCTTCATTCACAATAAATTTCCAGACTGAAAATTGTTTAAAATCTTTAGAAAAAGCAGATTTAAAACGAAACAAAGAATCTGTATCTTGTCCGCCAACACCACCCCCTAAATGAAAACTTTTAGCAGATGTAACATTACCAATCAATCGAGCTTCATCTATAATCAATTTCATTGGTGCTTCTTTAATAAAATCTTCCTTTGTACCTGCTAGATGATACTGCATAATAAATTTTGTAAAAGTAAAAATAGCTCCAGCTATAACTTCTCCTTCATTTATAGCAATTAATAGTTGGGAATTAAAATCTGAATTATTTAAAAAATCATAAAAATAATTTGTAGAAAAATAATAAGATTTTGAAGCCTCAACTCTATCCATTGTTTGATAATAAATCTCTATAAACTGATCTATTTCTTCTTTTGTCTTAGCCTCTTTTACTATTATATCTTTTCTTCTAAGCTGATTCAATTCTGATTTTAAAGATTTTCTGTATTCCTTTCTTTGGTCTTCTTTTGGCAATTGAAGGTTTATAGAAACCGTTCTATTTAATTCTAAAATTGTTCCTAATGCATTTAAAATGGTCTTTTGTTCAATTAAAGGATGTAGTCTTGAAAACACAGAAACAATTTTATGCTCATTACAAAAGTCAAGAAATTTGGTTTGAAAAAACTTTATTAAATTATTAGGATCATAGTTTTGAGAATAACGATAAATTGGTCCTGAATAACCATAAACAGAAGTAATATCAAAAAAATTAGTTTGCTCTATTGGACGCATAACAATTGGAAGGGCAATGAAATTTTCATCAAAGGAAAAAACTAATAATTTAGAGGTAAAACTATTATCTATTTTATGAAAATATGAAGTATGGTGGAAGTCGTGAATTTCTGCAAGGGCTATTACTTCATTCCATTTTGATGAATCGGCATCTAGTATTTCAAATTTAAATGACATGTAAAAAATACTGGTTGATTTGGTTTACTATATAGGTAACATCTTCAGTTGAATATCTAAAATCAATATGTAAAAACAAGAGCGTTTGCTCAATTTCTTTATCAATAGAATTTAACTGATTTGGCCATAAAACCATAGGAAAAATGGCTTTAGAAATTAAATATTGTTTTAAATTTTCTCTATCTTCGTGTTTTTCAAATTTCAAAATTAGGGCAAATTCAGTATTATTTGAACTTACAACTAAGTTAAATGTATCACTTTGGATGATTTGTTGTTTTACTAATTGGCTGTTTTTTCTTTTCCAATCAAGCATTTTACTGACATCAATACTTTTAATGATTTCTACTACAGTATTAGGCATTTCAGAAAAGCTATCAAGATTTGAAAAAGCATGTTCTGTATCGAATAGTACCTTTCTAAATACAGCTTTATCAATAGACTCACCTTTTAAATACTTGCTTTTTAGCAACATTCCTATTTTTTTTTCTTGTGCAATCTCATTAGCACAAAATGACACTCCAATATCAGGAAGTTTTTCTTTAGATTTTACAAATCCGCCTACTGGAATTGGTAATGTTTTTCGTAAAGAACCAAAAACATAATCTGACTTGCTTTTGTGAACAGCACCTAAATTATGGGTAACATCCTCAATTTTTATAATATTCTTTAAATGAGTAACCTCTGGAGAATTAACTCCAAAATAATCCACTATTACAAGTACATTATTTCCATTGTCATCAATTGTTTGTGGCAATTGATTAAGAAGAGTATTGCACAAATAGTACTCCACTTCCAAGTCAATATCTGAAATGAAATTATATACTTCATGACAATAATAAGTGGGCAAGTATATTTTTTTCCATTGATAATTTGATACGCCATGAAGTAAAATAGCACGTAAGGCAGACCTACCAGAAAAGTAAAACTTTGTAAAACTATCAAAAAAACTAGCTTTATTTGATGATAGCTGAAAATCCGTTAAAGTAACGTAATGAAAATCCGAACCGTATTCTTTATTTTGCATTCTTTAAAAATTCATCGTAATCATCCCTTGTAATACCAACAACAATTTGATCCCACCACTGATTTTTTCTAAAATAATGATTCTTTTTAACACCTTCTACTTTCCAACCACATTTCTTAGTGTAAACTCCAATAGATGCTTCATTGAATGAAATAATTGAACCATTCATTCTCATTAATCCTAACTCCTCAAATGCATATTTGTTAATTGTTAGAATCGTATCAACACCATAACCCTTACCACGCATATCTTTGTCTCCAAGCAACATACCATGAAAAGCATTTCTATCTTTCCAATTAATATCAACTAAATTTGCCATCCCTATCAAACCTAACTCTTCAGTTTCAATAGCAAAACGTTGATTATTACTAGTTAAAGAAAGGGAATTGAACCATTTTTCCTGATCTACTTCACTTGAAGGAAAATGCCATCCACCAAGCATATAATTTATTTCTGGATCGTTTGACCATTTATGTAATAAAGGTAAATCTTCTTTTTTAATAGCACGTAAAAGCACTTTGCCTCCTTTGATATTCATAAATATTATTTTTTAAAATGATTCCTACTTAAATTTTTACTAATACCTAAATCATCCACATCATCAACCGTCTGTCCATTAACAATCATAGATGATTTAAATAACACCGACTTAATTGTTAAAAATACTATTTTTAAATCTAAATACACAGATAAATGCTTTACATAAAACACATCGTAATCAAATCTTTCAGAAAATTTCATCGTATTACGACCTTTTACTTGAGCTAATCCTGTTATGCCAGGTCTAACTATATGCCTTTTTTTATGCTCTTCTGTATAAAAAGGTAAATACTCGGGTAACATTGGACGCGGCCCAATTAAACTCATATCTCCTTTTAATACATTCAATAATTGTGGGATTTCATCTAAAGAAGTCTTTCGGACAAAAGCACCAATTTTAGTTAATCTATATTCATCGGACAATAAATTTCCATCACTATCCTTCTTATCATTCATTGTTTTGAACTTAATGATTTTAAATAGTCGCCCGTTTTTACCTGGGCGAATTTGAAAGAAAAAGGATTTGCCGTTGTTGGCAAAAAACAAACCTATAGTAACCAAAATAAATATAGGACTTAGTACAATCAAACCTACTGAGGCGGTGATAAAATCAAAAAGACTTTTAAGGTAGTTTTTGTATAGCATTAATAAATTTATTATCTTAAACTAAGATTGACAGCACTAATTTAAAATCATTTTATTCAATTTTTAATTTTATTTACAACTTCTAAAAATTGTTTTGATAAAATAGCTTTGTCATATTTTTCTTCAGCTAATTTTCGAGAATTTAAACCCATTTGAAGTCGTATTTCATGATTTTTTTGCAAATATTTTATACCATCAACCAATTCCTCTGGCTTATTTGGATTCACATATAAGCCACAATTATATTGTACTACTAAATCTTTTGTCCAACCTGCTGAATTAACAATAATTGGTTTTCCAGCTGATAGTGAATCGAAAAGTTTGTTTGGTGAATTAGTGTATAATATAGGTAAATCTTTAAACGATACTAATGAAACATCGCATAAATTAACTATTTCTGATGTTAAATTCATTGGAAAACTACCCAAAAATTTCACGTTTTTAAGCCCCTTGTGTCCACAACGTGCTTGCAATTGTTGTTCTGTTGAACCACCTCCTATAAAAATAAATTCAACTGTACTATTATTATTCATTAATTCGATCGTATCTAAAACTTTATCAATTCCGTTTGCTAAACCTAATGCGCCAAAATGAATAACTTTGAAAGTATTTTCAGAAAGTCTAAGTTCTTGCATTAAATTAATATTACTCTCACGTGGCCAAAACTTATCAATTTTTGCCATATTAGGAATCATTACTGTTTTTTCTATTGGAATGTATTTTATTACACCATTTTGCATACCAGGAGAAAGCGCCACAACAAAGTTTGCATTTTTGTATATATTTTTTTCAAAAAAACGAGTTAGCATAACTATTATTTTATTATTAATAGCTCCCATTTGTATTGGAACCTCCGGCCATAAATCGCGAACTTCAAAAATGTATGGCGTTTTTTTAAACCACTTTAAAATCAAAGCAGGAATTCCTATTGTTAATGGTGTTGATGTGGCAATAACTAAATCTATATTTTGTTGTTTATAACTAACTACTGTTGATTTTATAGCAAATCTTAAAAAGGCTTTTAAACGCTTAATAAGATTCATCCCTTGTTCATATTCCTCTTTAATATATATTACTTTAATACCATCAACTTCTATTTGTTTGCTTTTTTCTTCAATTGTAGAAGAAGATGTTATCATAGTAACTTGGTGACCGTTTTTAATTAATTCTCTGGCAATCCAATATGACCTAGTTCCGCCGGGCTCTGAAGGGGTTATAAAATATTGATGGAGATAAATAATGTTCATATTAGGAAACAATATATTTTTTCTTTAAATGATTTTTAACATCGACTAATCTTTGCTTTGAGTTATATAAAAGTTTTTTATTAAAGCCTTCTTTAAATTTATTTGTTAATTGATTTACTATTTCTTCTTGTGAAAAATTATTGTAATTTATTGTTACATTTTTAATAGGAAGAACATCGAAATGGTCTTGTACTTTTGTACTGTATGTTACCGCTAAATTAACAGGAATAGCACCCTTTGTGTATGCTGCGATTAAAACGTGTAACCTATCGCTAACTGCAATAACTGATTCTCTGTAAATATTATTAACTAATTCCTCTTGTTCATCATGCGTTTTCTCATCTTCCCAAATAATAGCTTTAGCATTAATATTATTTGCAATTTCAATTGTTCTTTCGTTATCAATTCGTACTTGAGAAACAACAATTGGTATCAGTTTATTAATTGACGCTATTTTATTAATTACATCATACCACAGTTCATTCGGCTTGCTTCTATCGCCTCTCATTGAAATTACCAAATATTTTTTATTTTCAAAGTTTATTTCAGCATCTACATCATAAAAAGCTAAATCAGGAATTACAGCAGTTCTTTTAAACTTTTTATAACTTTTTATTGTTCTCCAATATATTTCATTTGTAAATAAAAAAATAAAATTCCATATAAATTTATTGGTAATTATTTTGTCAGATTTATAAGCAATGCCCACTCTCAAAATAAAACCTCCTCTTAACCAAATTAAAAACTGCAAAGGCAGCAAAAACATCTCTAAAATAAATCGTTTTGTTCTTAAATTAATTTCTCCTGGATTATATATAAAACCAACTTTACTAATTATTGTACTAATGAAAATTATAATAGCCCATTTTACATAACTTTTATAAACTGTATCTGTATTTTTTAAATTAAGTGCTTGAATAAAACTAACTGGAGCTTTACCTACATAAATATGAAGCTTAACATTTGTTTCATGCAACCAACCAATAAGAATTTTTCTATGAAGTGTATCACCAACATTTGTAAACTGACCAACTACTGGAATAAATATTTTCATTTTATAAAATTTTTAGATATGAATGTACTAATCAAAAGCGGATATAAAGCATATCTAAAGTATGAAAAATCTCCACTAAATGATAAACAAATTAATATAAATAAAACACCCTGGCCTATTCCTTTAAATGAGTTTTTTAATATAATAAAAATTAACAACAAAAATGCAAATAACCCAGTTTCAGATAACAGCTCTATATAAACATTGTGAGGATATTTATGTGAGACACCTATTTCAACAAAAGAACCAAAACCATTGCCAAATAATGGATTTTCTAAAAACAAATTAAAAGCCGAATTTAAATAATCTAATCGTGTTCCTACAGATCCGCTACCCACACCATCTGAATAATCTTCTGGATCTTCAAAAAAAGCTAACAAGCTTCTAATTGCTCTAAATTCTTCTGCATATAAATTTATAACAAATACAACACCTATTAACAAAAATAACATAATGAATTTTGTGATTTTTTTACTTCCTAAAATTTTATTAAAATTAAACAAAGAAACAACTAATAGAGCTAAAAATGGTCCTTTAGAGCCTGACCATAATACCATAGACAAAAAAAACAATACAGATAAATATTCAGTTAATTTTTTATTTTTCTTTAAAGCAACAATAAAAAATGCAAAACCATTTACCCAACCAAAGGGTATTGGACCTAAAACACCATAATTAATTTCTCTTTCGAAAAAACCACTTTTAATTTTATAAATTATTGCTACAATAGATAATAAAAAAGCAACATATACAAAAAAAATCAAAATTTGATCTTTAGTCCACTTGATTCTCGCAAACAAGGAAAAAACAACTAGTGGTAGCAAAATGCCTAAAAATGCTTTTTGAATACCGTATAATGGCTGTAAAGTAAATAAAGATGATAAAAAAAAATAGCTGAATAAAAAAATTGAAATTGAAAATATGACTTTATAATTCTTA
>CAISYO010000149.1 GCA_903889745.1 uncultured Bacteroidota bacterium
AAAATATATTTAACGAAGACATGAATGAAATGGAAAAATATTTAAAAGAGTGTGATGCATTTAAAGAACATAACGAAGGCAAATTAAAAATAATACCACGAGATTAATTTATTAAACAGTTTGGTAAGTCAAGGAGATTACTCCCCTTGACTCCCATAAGAACCGTACTTGCAAGTTTCCCTGCATACGGCTCAAGCACTTAAACAAAAACCATCTTTAATTGGTTTTCGGGTTTACGACTAAACTTTTCCTTCCGCTCTTTAAAATACTCATCCCATAAAGGGTCATATGGATTTGCCATTCCTCTTATTTTCAGGTGTCGTTTAATAGGTACAGATTGAGCGAGGAATAATTTATAAGAAGATTTCTTGCACATAAAAGTCCAGTTATTTTTTTTATGGAGATGAAAATATTTATTCTTCACCCATTTTGCTGACTTTCTACTGTGCCTTCTTTTCGCCCATCTCCAAAGTCTTAGGTGTACGTGATTATCGAGCAAGCCAAAAGAATGTTTTGCAACAACTCTTCTGTGATAATTAGCCCAGCCTCTAATAACGGGATTTAATCGACCTATTAAAATGTCTTGCGAAGTAGCCCTGCATTTGTAAATGATATCATCTATTTTCTTTTTAACGGTCTTAATGTTTTCTTTTGAGGGTTTGATTAACAATTTCCCTTTGTATTTTCTAACATTTTGCCCAAGAAAATTAAATCCTTGATTAATGTTTACTATACTCGTTTTCTCTTTAGATAATGCTAAACCTCGCTCCTGAAGGAATGCTTCAAGTGCAGGAATTATTTTATCTTCGATTAAAGACTTATCATTTGCAGTAACAATAAAGTCATCTGCATAACGTGTAAAATTAATCAAATGAATATTTCTACTAATCATTCCATTGCGATAGTGCGTCCTCTTACCCACATTATCTAAAACTTTTTCTATTCCGTTTAATGCTAAATTAGCAAGAACAGGAGATATAATCCCACCTTGCGGTGTTCCCTGTTCGGAATAGAATGATGTTTTGCCGTCAATTACTTTTGATTTTAACCATAATTGTAATAACCTTTTATCAGTAGGAGTATTTTGTAATAACCAATCATGGCTGATATTATCAAAACATCCTTTAATATCCGCGTCAAGAATCCATTGAGCAGAACGCTTTGATGCTAATGTTTTGTAACATTGTTCAATAGCATCTGCGCAGGAGCGCATAGGACGGAAGCCATAGGAATTGGTATCCGCTTGTGTTTCTGCAATAGGGTCTAAGGCTAATAAATAAAGTGCCTGCATTGCTCTGTCTATCATACAAGGAATGGATAGAGGACGTTGCTTCCCGTTTGATTTAGGAATGTAAATTCTTTTTAGCGGTTTAGGTTTATACGATTTACGATTAAGTAATTGTATTGCTTTTATCTTGCTTGTGTCGGTTGACCACGTTACTTTGTCAACGCCTGAAGTTCTGCTACCTTTATTGGAGGTAACACGTTTAATAGCTAATAATTTAGCTTCATAAGAATTGGTTAAAATCCATTGTAATGAGCGGACTTTACGGAACTGTTTAGCTTTGTAAGCCTTTACGATACGTGTTTGTAAGGTTCTTACCCTTTTTTCCACAGCAATCCAATCAATGGACTCCCATTGTGAAAAATTAGTTTTAGACGCATACTCTTTCGAGTTCTTGTTTGCTTTCATAAATTAAAAATTAACCTACAGTTTTCTCGTAATTAAGCACTCGATAGAAGTGGGCATATCTCTATCATTACAATAAAGCGTTGGCTTTTTCTATCATCCTCTGCCTGTAATAACCATCGGCATTCCTTGCGGTTTGCTTTCTCAATTTAATTGAGGATTATACAGGTTTACCAAGTTCCGTATGATTTACCAAGTAGTTTAGAGCCTGTCTTTCAACCGGAGAAGCTTTTGTTACGTAACGTAATTTACCCCTACGTTATCATGTTCTCGTACCTTTTGGTTCAAGCCTATCAGCGTTTTTGGCTTGTTACACCTAACGGTTTTTAAACAACAGTTCACTTGTGTTACTCATGCTACTCATTCCTGCACCCCTCTGCATAACGCTAACAGAAAACGATTTTGTTTCACAACAAATCCTTTAAGGGTTACATTTGTCCTTCGAGCTTCAAACAAAGTCGTTGCCAACAATGCATGTCGAAGTAGGAAACCTGTGGTAACACACAGGGTTAACCGATACTTATATAAAGAACGTTAACAGTAAATCATACGACTTCTTGTCGCACGGTAAAGTGGTGTTCCTCAGCAGGTGCAAGCAATAAATCGCGCCAAACCAAAATAGCACATGCTTTAGCTAAGTCTTTTCAAGGCTTTAAGCATAAGCTATTTTGCCTTACAGGCTTTGGGTTTGTCACGTTTTTTGCTCGTTGCAC
>CAISYO010000150.1 GCA_903889745.1 uncultured Bacteroidota bacterium
ATAAAATAATCTATACTAGTATACAGGGAAGCAGTAGAGAGAAAGAGTATCAAAAGTCTTATAATGAATCGTTTAGAATGGCCTTAGCGGCTATGAAAGGACAATTAAATTTTACGAATAATAGTAATGCTATAATTGAAAAAGAAACGGTTACTGCAACACCAATAGCTGTTGAAAGTAAAAATGATTCAAATGAAAGATTAACTGCAATAGCCATTCAAAACGGTTATAAATTAGTAGATAGTGTTCCTACCGTGATTTATGAATTATTAGCCACCAGTATTGAAAATGTTTTTACAGCCAAAAAAGGCAGTATTTCCGGAACTTTTTTAAAGAAAAATACTGGTTGGTATTTTGAATATTATCAGAATGACCAATTGGTTTCAGAAAAAGTTGAGGTTAAGTTTTAATTGGGATTTAATAATCGTATTTGTCTTTCCAACGATTCTTTAAAAATTGGCGTAATTCTTTTTCTCGAGCATTTTCTCCAGGCTCAAAGAATTTTGTTGCTGAAATTTCGGTAGGTAAAAATTCTTGTTCTGCAAAGTTATTTGGAAAATCATGAGAATATTTGTATTCATCTCCATAGCCTAATTCCTTCATTAGTTTGGTAGGTGCATTTCGTAAATGAATAGGCACCGGTAAATCTCCTGTTTGTTTTGCCACTTGTTGTGCTTTTCCTATTGCCATATAGCTAGCGTTACTTTTAGCTGAAGTGGCTAAATAAATTGCACATTGACTCAATATAATGCGACTTTCTGGATAACCAATAGTTGCCACCGCTTGAAAGGCATTATTTGCCATGATAAAAGCCGTTGGATTGGCGTTTCCAATATCTTCGCTGGCTAAAATTAATAATCGTCGAGCAATAAATTTCACATCTTCACCACCTTCAATCATTCGGGCTAACCAATAAACCGCACCATTTGGGTCGCTTCCACGAATTGACTTTATGAATGCTGAAACAATATCATAATGTTGTTCACCTGTTTTATCATACAACACGGTGTTTTTTTGCACCAATTGCATTACTTTTTCATTCGTAATTTCAATGATTACTGAACCTGTCGAAGTATCGGTTGCATTGATGACCAATTCAAAAATATTCAATAATTTTCGTCCATCACCACCTGAAAGTCTTAATAGCGCTTCGGTTTCTTTTAATTGGATGTTTTTATTTTGTAGCTGAACATCAGTTTTCATAGCACGATGTAACAAGGCTTCCAAATCGTCTTTAGTAAACGCATTCAATACATATACCTGACATCTTGACAATAAAGCGGGAATGACCTCAAAACTCGGATTTTCGGTCGTTGCACCAATTAAAGTTATCCAACCTTTTTCAACTGCAGCCAATAAAGAATCTTGTTGAGATTTGCTAAAACGATGAATCTCATCAATAAATAAAATTGGATTTTTTACGGTGAATATACCACCACTTTGTTTCGCTTTTTCAATCACCTCACGAATGTCCTTTACACCTGAATGTATCGCACTCAGTTGGTAAAACGGTCGTTTACTTTCTTGTGCCATAATTTGCGCCAAGGTGGTTTTTCCGGTTCCTGGTGGTCCCCATAAAATCAAACTCGGAATTAATCCTTTGGCAATTTGTTGTGTTAACGAACCTTCAGGTCCAACTAAATGCAATTGGCTGATGTAATCCGATAATTGTTGTGGACGAATGCGTTCGGCTAATGGTTGATTCATGATGTAAAATTACAAAAATATACGATTCTTTTTAGATTTCTACCACATAGAAACATAGGTTCTAAAATAATTATTTAAAGGCATTTCATTTATTTAAGATAATATAGACTTCGCTTTGTGAACGCTGTAAAAGTGTAACGGCATGAACACATCAAGAGTTCATTCAAGATGACAATCCTCATATAAACTTTTTACATTATTAGTTTTTTGGTCACATTCTTATAATTTTCAAGGTTTTCTTTTGCTTACTTTGCGAAAAACTTAGCGGCTTTGCGTTAGAAATTAAAAACTTATGTGACTGTGTTTCAAAATAAATCTGCCATAATTTCATTAAAATAATTTTGGCTTTATCTTTGAATTCTAAAGAGTATGGAACAACACCACGATAATCCTTTTCAGTTTACTAAAGCGGTCATTTTATTGCCGCTGTTGTTTGTGTTGACTTTGTGGTTGGTTTTTTGGTACGAATTGCATTTTCAGCAAAGTTTATCGCATTTTGGGGTGTATCCAAGAGAAATTTTCGGTTTGAAAGGAATTCTTTTCAGCCCGTTTTTGCATGGTGATATCGAACATTTAGCCAATAATTCCATTGCATTATTGATATTGTTGCCTATTTTGAGGTATTTCTACAAAGAACAATCGTTTGTGGTCTTATTTTTAGGAATTCTCTTTTCAGGATTAGGAACTTGGTTGTTAGGAAGACCAAGTTATCACATTGGCGCCAGCGGATTAATCTATGCTTTGGTGAGTTTTATCTTCTTCAAAGGTATTTTTACCAAATATTACCGATTAGTAGCTTTATCATTTACCATCGTCATTTTATACGGAGGAAGCGTTTGGTATATGTTTCCGAATGTGAAAGAAGGCATTTCGTGGGAAGGACATTTGGCAGGATTTATTGTGGGATTGGCATTAGCCTTACTTCTAAAAACACCTCAATTTGGGAAAACAATTTTTTACGAATGGCAAAAACCCGATTTCAATCCTGAACTCGACCCCTTTATGAAAAACTTCGACGAAAAAGGAAATTTTAATCCACCACCAAAACCAGAAGAGGTTATTCGAGAATACTTCAATTCTTCTATGAAAGTGGTTTATGAGTTTTTGGGAGGGAAGAAATGAGCCAATTCGGCAATTAGCCAATTAAAATTTATCTATCCAAAAAGCTATTGGCACATTGGCATATTAAAGAATTGACTAATTAAGTCTCTGTCTCAAAACTTCATACAAAAAAGCCCCACAAGCTACTGATACATTTAACGATTCAATTGTGCCAAACATGGGTAATTTTGCTTTTTCATCCACAATTTTTAATACCGAAGGATTTACGCCTCGGTCTTCGCTACCCATAATAATGGCAACGCCTTCGTTTAAGTTGATGTCGTAAATATGGCTTTCCGTTTTTTCAGTTGCCGCAACGGTTTTAATTCCGCTTCCTTGTAAGTAGAAAATGGCATCTTTAATGTGATCTACTTTACAAATAGGCACATTAAAAACCGCTCCAGCCGAAGTTTTAACCGTATCGCCATTCACAGGAGCCGAACCTTGTTTTTGAATAATGATTCCGTCAACACCCGTACATTCTGCAGTTCTGATGATAGCGCCAAAGTTACGCGCATCTGATAATTGGTCTAAAATTAGGAATAAAGGTTTTTTACCAGTTTCAATAACGCTTTCTACTAAAGTTTCTAAGGAAACAAAAGAAATAGGAGCAATAGTTGCTACAGCACCTTGGTGATTATTTGGAGTTAATCGGTTTAGTTTTTCAACAGGAACGTAGGAGAAGTTGATATTGTTTCTTTTCATCGTTTTCATCAAATCCTGCATCAAGTCGCCTTGAGCCTCTTTTTGAACGAATACTTTATCAATTTCCTTTTTAGCGTTAATCGCTTCAATTATTGCTCTAATTCCGAATATTTGGTTGTCTTTTTCCATGGATGTAAATATATAAAAAAACCGCCACATATTAAGTGACGGTTTTTAGGAGTTATAACTAATTCAAAATAATTTACCATCCAGGATTTTGTTGAGCAGCTAAAGTAGGATTAACATTAATTTCGATTTGTGGTATTGGCCATAAGAATCTAAAATCAGATCCAGGAATAGGTGCTACTCCTAGAGGTCCAGCATAAGGAGTTCCTAAAGTATATTCAGAAGCAGCTGGATTTCCATTTGCTCTTTTTCCAGGAATACCGTCTATTGGGTGCATGTTATCACCTTGTAATCTATGGATATCAGCCCATCTTTTACCTTCCATTAAGAATTCAATTCTTCTTTCTTTTAGAATTAATCCTACTAAACTAGTGGCGTCAGAATAACTTGAAGAAGTGTAAGCTTGTGTAGCCACATCTGCTAACGATCTGTTTCTTACTTGATTTAATAAACTTAAAGCAGTTGGTAAATCTGGAGAAGATTTTCTTGCTTGAGCTTCAGCCATATTTAATATAACTTCTGCATATCTAATGATAGGTGCTGCATCCGTATAATTGGTTTCGTCTTTATATTTGTAGGTATATTTTCTACCTGCCGAAGTAAACACCATTACGCCTTCTTCTCTTCTTTTATCATCAACTAACCAAGATGGGTCTCTCCAAATAATTGGACTAATGGCTACTAATAATCTTCTTTTGTATTGAGAAGCTAAAGCAGCATTTACTCCTGGGTTCATAGCAGCTGAATGTTTTATAGAAAAAATAGATTCAGTGTTTGAGTAACTATTAGCGAATGGGCCAACTGGAGTTGCAGTTAATGAATAGCTTGTTAATTTATTACCTTCTACAATTACATTATCCCAATCTCTTTTGTGTAAATATACTCTTGTTTTGAATGCAATCGCTGCATTTTTAGAAGCATAATTTAAATTATTAGTTGTGATTTTACTTTCAGCATCGTTTAAATCAGAAATAATTTTTGTATAGCATTCTGCAACTGTGTTTCTTCCTCTTGAAGATTCAGAATCTATTTCAGCTTGCGTATTAATTCCTACTTCTCTATATGGAATTCCTGGATGAGTAGCTCCTGAAGTAAATTGATAAGGACGTGCAAAATGGATTAATAATTCAAAATGAGTAATTGCTCTCAAAAATTTAGCTTGACCAATGTAATTATCACCAACCGCAGATGATATAATTCCAGAATTTACCGCATTAGTTACACCTTCAATTACTAAATTACAGCGATTGATTAATCTATAACCATCTACCCAATAATATACGTTATTAGCGGTAGTTGCATCGTAAGTACCTGTGTAAGTTAATTGATAAAATGTAGCTGTGTTTACAACGTCTTCACCTCTACAATCGTTTTGTTGAATAAAAGCTGCACCCCAAATATATCCTCTTCCTCCATTAGGTGATGTTGAGTTATATTGTCCAATTGCTGCAGCATTGTACATACCATTTACAGAACTTTCAATTAATGATGGAGATGAAAATGCTGCATCAATAGAAATGTTATTGATAGGCTCTAAATCTAGAATAGCCTCTTCTGTACATGAATTTAGAAAAAATCCAGATAAGATGATTAGGGTTAATTTTTTTATATTTTTCATTTTCATTTTTTTAAAGTTTAACATTTAATCCCATTGAGAAAATTTTTGCTCTAGGAGTTCCATTCAAGTCAACACCTCCGGTTTCCATTTCTGGATTTAAACCACTGTATTTAGTAAAAATTAGCATGTTTTGTGCTTGTACGAAAAATCTAAAATTTGAAACACCAATTTTATTTGTAAATTCTTTAGATAGGTTATAACCTACTGAAATATTATCTAAACTAATAAAATCTCCATCTTCTAAAAATCTTGAAGTAGCGTGTCCTGTTAAGTTAGTGAAAGTATTCGTGCTAGCCCATAATCTTGGTGTTTGACCATCTCCAGGATTGTCAACACTTTGCCATCTACCTAAAATTTCTGTACTATTGTTATTTAAATTCTGTGTCATTAATTCTCTAGCTGTAGCATTGAAAACTTTGTTTCCACCACTGAAACGGAATAAGAATGATAAATCTAAATTTTTATATTTAAATGTATTTGTAATTGCTCCAAAATAAGTTGGTAAAGTATTTCCTAAAATCACTTTGTCAGTGTTAAAATTTAAAGTTCCAGCTTGTGAAACATCTGATGGGTTATTTTTATCGAATACTCTATAGGACTGAGTAGCAAGATCTCCTTGAACTAAACTTCCATCAGCTTTGTAATATACTGGATTTCCATTTGCAGGATTTACACCCCAATAGCGAATACCATAAATAGAATTAATAGATTCACCTTCTCTAATAATTAAGTTTGGTGCGATATTTACATCTGAAAACGTTCCTCCTAAAATATCTTGTCCGTTTGGTAATGAAGTAACTTTATTTTTGTCTAATGTTAAATTAGCACTAATATTCCAATTGAAATTGTCTTTATTAATTGCATTATAATTTACATTAAATTCATAACCACGGTTGTACATAGAACCAATATTTTGTCTAATAACATTACTTGGAATACCTAATGAAGGTGCAACTGGAACCTGTAAAATCATTCCGTCAATAACATTATTGTAGTAATCTGCAGTTATGGTTAATTTATTATTAAAAAATGCTAAATCAATACCAAAATCTGTTTTAGAACTTGTTTCCCATAATAAAGCATCGTTACCAAATTGTGTAAATGCAATACCATTAGTAGAAGCATATGGAGATGCAGATGTTAATCCTAAATATGGATATGATCCAATATCAGTATTTCCTACTTCAGAGAAAGATCCTCTTACTTTAAATTCATCAACATATTTATTTAAACTACTAAAAAAAGATTCTTTAGCAATGTTCCAACCTCCTGAAAAACCAGTAAAATTATTCCATCTTGTTTTTGGGCTTAACTTAGAGATACCATCTCTTCTGACTGAAGCCTGTAAAAAATATTTTTCTTTAAAGTTGTAGTTTAATCTTCCTATGTATGAAATTATACCCGTTTCAGATACACCTCCACCAGATTCTTGCGTTTCATAAGAACCAGTAACTAAGTTTTGGTTATAGAAAGAGTCTAATAATCCTTTACCTCTTCCAAAAAATGATTTGTTTGTTTCTTTTTGATATTCTGAAACAGCAGTTAATCCTATATTATGACTTTCAGCAAAAGTTTTATTATAATTAAAAATATGTTGCCAGTTCCAACGTGTTAAATCAGTATTGTCGTTTTGTAAATATCCTTTAAAACCTTCACCATCACCGTGTACAGGATTTAAATATAAAAATCCGTTAGTTGAAGCTTTATCTGCAGCAATTTGCATTCTATAGTTTAAACCGTCCATGATTTTAGCTGATGCAAAAGTGTTTACTAATGTTCTGTTTACTTCAGATTTATATCTATTATTGTTCAATACATAAACAATATTAGAAATATTATCTCCAACAGGGTCTGTGTTGTCCCATTGTCCTACAAAACTATTTCCGTTTGTTCCTCCAGCTAAATTGTATCCAGTTGGGTGATTTTCATTATAAATAGGAGTGTTTGGTAATTGTCTAATTGCATTAAACATATTTCCAGATAATGAATTTCTTCCTGTGTTTAATCCATCATAAACTGTACGCGTTAAAGCTACATTACCACCTACTTTTAACCATTTATTTACATCATGTTCTAAGTTTGTTCTAAGTGTATATCTGTCCATTGAGTTGGCTTTAGCTACCCCATCTTGTTCAGTGTAACCCATAGATAAGAAATACTTAGTATTTTCTGAACCGCCTCCTAATGATAAATTGTGATCAATTTGAGCAGCACTATTATTTAATACCGCTTTTTGCCAATCAGTATCATAAGTAGATCCTACTGCCCATGGTGCTTGATTTCTATTAGTTCTTTTTTCATTTGAAATCGTTAAGAAATCTTGTGTTTTTAATAAATCAAAAGTTTCTACTGCACTAGCAAAACCTATAGTACTATTGTAATTTACTTCTAGTGAACCTTTTTTACCTTTTTTAGTCGTAATCAATATCACTCCATTAGCGGCTCTAGAACCATAAATTGCTGTTGCAGCACCATCTTTTAGTATTTCATAAGATTCAATGTCACTAGGGTTAATGTCTCCAAGTGCATTATTACTTGCTTGACCACCTAAATCTCCTGTGTAAATAGGCATTCCGTCTACAACAATTAAAGGATATGTTCCACTTCCAATAGAAGCAATACCTCTAATTCTAATTCTAGAAGCCTCACCAATAATTCCATTGTTTGTTGTTACCTGAACTCCTGATGCTCTACCTGCTAATTGGCTATCAAAACTTGGAGTTACTAAATTTTGAATGTCATTTCCTTGGATTTTTGAGATAGAACCGGTAACTTCTTTTCTTTTTTGAGTACCATAACCTACAATAACAACTTCATCAAGTTGTTTGAGGTCTTCTTGAAGATTAATGTTGATTGTTGTACTAGAGGCTTCTACTTCTTTTGTTTTCATTCCTAATGTGTTAAAAACAAGGGTTTGATTTGAAGAGGCTTCAATTGAAAATTTACCATCAAAATCTGTTTTTGTGGTAGTTTTTGTTCCTTTAACCGTGATCGTAACTCCCGGTAAAGGTAAATTTGTTTCATCTGAAACAATACCTGTTACTATTCTGTTTTGCGCAAAACCGTTTTGCATAAAAAGAATAAATAATAGTGTTAAAATTCCTAAAATTTTTGATTTCATAAAT
>CAISYO010000151.1 GCA_903889745.1 uncultured Bacteroidota bacterium
AAACAACGAAGGCATAACAGCACCTACAAGAAATTGGCGGTTCAGTGGTTAAATGAAGCTTTGTGCTTAGGTTCAAGTTCAGTGGTGGCAGACAGTTTAGTGCTTCGAAATCGCCAACTTCTTGTAGCTGCAAAACGTTATGCGGCAGCTTAAGAGACGACATCGTGACAATTAAAATTTGAGAATATGAAAAATAAGATGACACATTTTGCAGTTCACATTGACGACATTGAACGAGCAAAAAAATTCTATGACGGAGTTTTTGATTGGGGGTTCCAATCATACGGACAAGGCGATTTTTTGCAAATCAAAGCTGACAAGTCCGAGAATGGAGAATTAATTGGAGCATTACAGTCAAGAAAATATTCGCCAATTCCTGACAAAGTTATTGGTTTGGAATGCTCAATTAGTGTTGAGAACATTGACGAAATCATTGAGAAGGTAAAAAGCAATGGCGGACAAGTCGTAATGCCAAAGACAGCCATTCCTTATGTTGGTTACATTGCCAAGTTTTTAGACACAGAAGGTAACTTGATTTGTGGAATGCAATATGACAATTCAGCGAGATGAAAACATCACGACCAATACATCCAGACTTTCAATTCTTGTTAAATTATAAAGACCAGGAAGTTATTGAACTTTTTAGTGATTTACGTCAATATATTTTAGACTTGTATCCAGACAGTAATGAGCTAATTTATCATACACACGCCTTGACAGCAGTTTTTTCAATATCAGAAAAGCTATCTGACGCATTTTGTATGTTGCCTATTTACACTAATCATTTAAACTTAGGTTTTAATAAAGGGACACTTTTGAAAGACCCAAATAAACTGTTGACAGGAACGGGGAATTTAATTAGACATATAGACGTAAAGAAAACTAGTGACTATAGAAACCCTAAAGTAAAAGCGTTGATAAACGCTGCTATAGATTTTGCAATAAAAGACATGGACAAACCAACAAAGTCAATAGGTGCGACCATCTCGAAAATAAAGAAGAAATAAAAGCCGACCGCATAACAGCACCTAGGCAAAAAAGGCTTTTAATCAACTAACCGCCAAGACAAAAGCCTTCTTCGCCTAGCTGCAAAACGTTAGCGGTCAGGCTAAAAACAGAACTGTAAAGAAAATTTAAACTATGATTGATTATGCCAAACGAATTATAGAAAACATAATAGCTAACCGAAATGCAGATAAAGCACTATGGCTTGAAAATTATGTAAAACACGACATAAAATCATTTGGGGTTGGAATTCCTGAAATCAGAGAAATAATAAAAAAGTTTGAAAAAGATACGCAGTTAAGTAAATCAACAACCAAACTACAAGTTGAATTTCTGAATGATTTGATGAAGAATGAATACACCGAAGCTAAATTAGCTGCTATTTTATTTGTTCAACTTTATTGGAAAACAAATAAGGCTGATGAACTTTTGAAAATGACTACTAATTGGTTTGACAACGAATGGATTACTGACTGGAATGTTTGTGATTGGCTTTGTGTCCGACTATTAACACCCCAATTGGATAAAGAACCTGAATTAACTGTTACCGCATTCAGCGAGTGGAATAAAAGCCAAAACCTATGGAAAGCAAGAGCTTCACTTGTTCCATTTGCTCAAAGCAAGAATATTCAAAGGCATATAATAACAATTTTACAATTTTCAACAGAACTGATAAAACGAGAAGAAAGGTTTTGTAAAACTGCTGTTGGCTGGGTGTTAAGAGAGTATTCCAAAACAGACACCAATTTTGTGACAGACTTTTTGGAAAAACATAAAGATTGGATAACAAAAGAAGTAATAAAAAATGCGACAAAATATATTGGACAGAAATAAAGCCCGAACCGCTAACAGCCGTTTTGCAAAAGCGGGGGTTTCGTGCTACTATGAAAGGGAAGTGTTAAATTCAAGCTTTGTACATCTAATGAAGTTTGGTGCTGAAAATCCCCGCCTTCGCAAAGCTGCAAAACGTTAGCGGCAACTTTAAGACCGAACTTAATAAAACAGAAATGACAATGAACTTAATAAAAATAATCTTACTAATTTTTGTATCAAGTATATTCCATTCTTGCAATGGACAAGTGAAATCTGAACACAAACAGACCGGAACAATAAAGCTTGAAATCGGCAAGACAGTTTATGACCTTGATATTCAAATTTGGAAAATATTTCAAGACTCAAAAGGAAATCATTGGTTTGGAAGTAATGGAAAAGGTATCTATCGTTTAAACGGAAACGAGTTGAAGCTATTTACAACAATAGACGGATTAGTGAACGATACAATACGTGGTATTCAAGAAGACAAGGACGGAAATATATACATTGAAACACCCAAAGGAATAAGCAGATTTGACGGTATAGAATTTTCTACATTAAAAGTCATAACTTCTCCTAACAATCAATGGAGACTTGAACCATATGACCTGTGGTTTGGTTACAATGCATACGATTTATATCGTTATGATGGAGACTCTCTTTTTGAATTAAAGTTACCTCGAAAAGACTTAACAAAAGCTTTTGGAATAGAAACAGAAGGAGTACCTTTTAAGGGACTCAACAATACACCTTATGCAGTTTTTGGGATTAATAAAGACAAAGGCGGTAGTATTTGGTTTGGAACCGCTACCGCTGGAGCTTTTCGATACGATGGCAATTCATTTTTATGGTTTGGAGAAAAGGAACTTTCAACTCTTCCAGACGGACGAGTTCCTGGTGTTCGTTCAATGCT
>CAISYO010000152.1 GCA_903889745.1 uncultured Bacteroidota bacterium
AAATTCAAAACTCTGCTTAGATATTTTTGATGAATGTTTATGAAAAAATCCATCATCCTATCAGAGAAATTTTTCTTGTATGAAATATTTTTATTCAAGAACACTGCACTCATCATAGGAATGTATGTGAGTGAAAGGATGAAAGCACCTAATAGGGCAAAGGCAACGGTTTGAGCCATTGGCTTAAACATTTTGCCCTCAATGCCTTCAAGTGTGAAAATTGGTAAATAAACAATTAGAATAATTATTTGCCCGAATACTGCACTGTTCATCATTCGGCTTGCCGAATGGGTTACTTCGGTGTCCATTTCAGTTTGATTTATTCTTCCAATACTTCCTAATTTTTTGCTGTGTGTTAAGCTGTGCATTACTGCTTCTACAATAATTACTGCACCGTCCACAATCAACCCAAAATCCAATGCTCCTAAACTCATTAGGTTGCCGCTAACTCCGAAAAGGTTCATCATTATTACTGCAAACAGCATTGCTAAAGGAATAACAGAGGCAACTAAAATTCCTGCTCTGAAATTTCCTAAGAATAAAACCAATACAAAAATTACTATTAACGCACCTTCCATTAAATTTTTTGAAGCTGTGCCAATAGCGTTGTTTACCATTTTTGTTCTGTCAAGGAATGGTTCAATTTCCACACCTTCGGGCAAAGTTTTTTCTATTTGTGCAATGCGTTCTTTTACATTCTTGATTACTTCATTGCTATTGCCGCCTTTTAGCATCATTACTACTGCCCCTGCTGCTTCGCCTTCATCGTTGTATGACATTGCACCGTAACGGGTGGCACTGCCTATTCTCACTTCGGCTACATCGTTTATTAAAAGCGGTGTGCCGTTGGTTGTATTTTTTACTACGATACTTTTTATATCGTCAATGTTTCCTATTAAACCTTCGCTTCGGATATACAACACGGTTGATTTCTTTTCAATGTATGCTCCGCCTGTATTTCCATTGTTCTTTTCTAAAGCTGTAAACACATCATTTATAGTGATGCTTAATGATTTCAGTTTGTTGGCATCAATAGCTATTTCGTATTGTTTCAACTTCCCACCAAAACTGCTTACATCAGCTACACCTTTCACACCTAACAATTGTCTGCGAACAATCCAATCTTGAATTGTCCGTAATTCGGTTGCATCATATTTTGTTTCGTAACCTTGTTTGGCTCTGATTACATATTGGTAGATTTCTCCCAAACCTGTTGTCACGGGGGCTAATTCTGGTGAACCAAGACCTTTTGGGATTTGCTCTTGTGCTAATTTTAATCGTTCTGTTACTTGTTGCCTTGCCCAGTAAACATCTACATCATCATCAAAAACGATGGTGATTAATGATAAGCCGAACCGTGAGAAACTTCTGATTTCTTTCAGCCCTGGGATATTGCTATTGGCTTGTTCTATGGGGAAAGTTATGAGCCGTTCTACATCTGGAGCACCCAATGAGGGAGTAACCGTAATTACTTGAACCTGATTGTCGGTAATGTCAGGTACGGCATCAATAGGCAGTTTTGTGAATTGGTAACTGCCGTAACCAATGAGGGCTAAAATGAAAAGCCCTATGATGAGTTTGTTCTTTATAGAGAACGCAATTATTTTATTGAGCATGATTTATCAGTTAATGAAATGAATGAAAATTTGCGGTGCGTCAGCACCGTAAACAGTTTTTTTGTGTCCGCAAAGCGGACACTTCATAAATTCATTAACTGATTTTTGGCGGTTGCCAAATTTTGCTGACGACAGAGGAAGAATAAAATGCTCCGTTGTAGATTGGAGAAATTTTGTCGTAAAAAGCGGTTGGTCGTGGAATAGAAAATTGGATATGGTTTACAAAAGCTAATGAAACGTGAGCCGTTGAACAATCCGTTGTCTTGAAAGGTAAATTGTCGTGGTCGTGGTGGTCGTTGTCCGAATGGTTTTGGTGGTCGGAATAGTGTTCGTTTAAAAAGTCAGCAAAGGTTTCATCAGGTTCTTGGTCGTGATGCTCAAGAAAGTGATGAATTAAGACTGGTAATCTCAATAACTGATGCAGTTCTGTGTTAGCACCCAGAAAAACAAAGAGAAATGATATTGCGATTAATTTTTTCAATGGGTCAAATTTACGGTAAAAAATTGTCGGTTGGGCAAAATTAAATGTGCTGCAAAAGCGTTGGCTTGTGTGTCGGCTTGCAGCTCTTTTAATTTTGCGAAGGGATAGCCAAAAGGAGAGGGGTAGTAATCAATCCCGATTATAAAGATTATAGGATTATAAGACAGGAATTGGAAGTAATTGCACTTACCCAAGAGGAGTTAAATAGGCTATTTTTATGCGATTTAAGCAACGATAAAAGGCTGGCTAACGTCAGGGATGTTTTTTGCTTTTCCTGCTTTACAGGGCTGCGATACAGCGATTTAAAGCAGCTTAGGTGGGAGCATATTAAGTCAACTGAAATTGTTCTAACGATTACAAAGACAAAATCTCGTTTAAGTATCCCTTTGTCGGAGTATTCTTCTACAATATTGGATAAGTATAAACAAGCTGGTAGACCTTTACCAGTAATTAGCTCACAAAATATGAACTATGCTTTAAAAGAGTTAGGGGAGCTGGTAGGGATTGATGAGCAAATAGAGATTGTAAGGTATAGAGGTGCACAAAGAATAATCAATGTATACCCTAAACACAAGCTTTTAACAATTCATACTGGTCGAAAAACGTTTGCTACTCTTTCTCTTGAGAGAGGTATGAGTGCAGAGGAAACTATGAGTGTAACAGGTCATAGTGATTATAAAAGCTTTAAACGGTATGTGAGGATAACAGAGGAGCGCAAGAAAATAGTGATGAATAGAGCTTGGGGAGCTCCTGAAACTATCATTTAGGCTCGTAATTAGGTATTTACTGACTACGAATGGACTTTCTGGGCTTTGTGGAAAACTTGTATAGTAAAATTTTTAGTATTTAAGATTAAAATAGTAAATTTATGCTAATAAAATTAGTTACAAAAATTGATTCTGGGGTATATAATATACTAAAAGCAAAAAAAATGTAACCCCAGCTTTGAGCTGTATAATAGAAAACCTAAATGCTTATACTAAATGCAAAGAATTGACTGTGGCAATTTTTCTTATCTCGGAGAGGTTGAAGAATTTAATAT
>CAISYO010000153.1 GCA_903889745.1 uncultured Bacteroidota bacterium
AAAATATACTACTTTAGAATCCTAATTCACACGGTTAAACATGCTAGATAAAGTTATTGTAGGTAGCGAAGAATGGTGCTCCTTCCCTACGCTTGGAATTCCAACAATTAAAGCACGAGTAGATTCTGGAGCAAAAACTTCAGCTTTACATGCTATTAATATTGCCACTTTCGAAAAAAATAGTGAAAATTGGGTAAAATTTGACATAAATCCCATTCAAAATAATGCCAAAGCAGTTATTCATTGCGAAGCCCCACTAATTGATAAACGCGTAGTTAAAAGTTCAAGTGGCTTCAGAGAACAACGTTATGTCATTAAAACTAAATTAGAAATTGGCGGAAAAACGTGGGAAATCGAAGTGACACTTACCAATAGAGATTCCATGGGTTTCCGAATGTTATTAGGAAGAGAAGCTATGTCGGGAAGAGTTTTAGTCGATCCTGAGCAACGCTATTTATTGGGCCAACCCACAACCGAAAAATTAAAAGAATATTATTACGCATCTGAAGAGCAAAAAAAAGGACTTAGAATTGGACTTTTAGCCAGTAATCCAGAGTTATATAGCAACAAACGTATCATGGAAGCAGGTGAATTAAGAGGGCACGAAATGCACTTCTTAAATTTGAAATATTGCTACATGAAACTTGATGCTACCAAACCCGAAATTCATTATCGTGGTGGCAAAGTATTAAACGATTTTGATGCCATAATTCCACGTATTCGCCCTAGTATGACCTATTATGGTTGTGCTTTAACACGTCAATTTGAAGCATTGAAAGTATTCGCCTTAAATAATGCTTCAGCTATTACCCAATCGAGAGATAAATTATTTTCACTACAATTATTATTGAATAATGGGGTTGATATACCTACAACGGGGTTTGCCAATTCGCCTTTAGATACCGACGATTTAATTAAAATGGTTGGTGGTTCGCCATTGATTGTGAAATTATTAGAAGGCACGCAAGGAAAAGGGGTGGTTTTAGCCGAAACCAAAAAAGCGGCTGAATCTGTTATTAACGCCTTTAAAAGTTTGAATGCCAATATTCTAGTGCAAGAATTCATCAAAGAAGCTAATGGAAAAGATTTGCGTTTATTTGTTGTTGACGGAAAAGTAGTCGCAGCTATGCAACGCGAAGCATTACCAGGTGAATTTAGAGCAAATATTCATTTGGGAGGTACAGCTTCTATTGTCAAAGTTACTGCTGATGAAAAAAGAATTGCCATTAAAGCTGCAAAAGCCATGAATTTAAAAGTAGCTGGTGTAGATATTATTCGTTCTGCAAAAGGTCCTTTATTATTAGAAGTGAATTCTTCTCCTGGACTTGAAGGTATTGAAGGCGCTACACAAAAAGATATCGCTGGCGAAATGATCAAAGCGATTGAAAAGAATTTTAAATGGAAATAAAAAATTAATTACAAATGAAAAAACAATATGCCCTTCCAATTTTATTTTTCACATTAGGGATTGCCATTACTATTATAGGTGCGTTATTCAAAATTATGCATTGGCCTGGCGCAACAATACTGCTTGCAACGGGTCTTTTAGCGGAAGCAACAGCTCTAATCGTGTTGATTATTTCGATAGCAAAACGTTTAAAATAGATTAAGAAATTTACTCAAAATCTATTTGAAAACTATTTAAAAAAGCAATTGATTTTTCAATATCGTAATGTAAAATGCGGTCTTCGGTAACGATAGCAACTTCTTCGCGATACGATTTTAAAAAACTTTCGATAAAATCACTAGATTGTAAAGGTCTTCTAAATTCAATAGCTTGCGAGGCGTTCAACAATTCTATTGCTAATATGCGCTCTATATTTTCAACAATACGCAAGGTTTTTGTCGCAGCATTTGCGCCCATACTCACGTGATCTTCTTGACCATTTGAAGAAACAATACTATCAATACTTGCTGGAGTAGCCAATTGTTTGTTCTGACTGGCAATACTTGCAGCGGTATATTGCGGAATCATAAAGCCCGAATTCAATCCAGGATTATTGATTAAAAAAGCAGGCAAACCACGTAATCCCGAAATCAATTGATAGGTTCTTCGTTCAGAAATACTCCCTAATTCTGATAAAGCGATGCCTAAAAAGTCTAAGGCTAACGCTAAAGGTTGTCCGTGAAAATTCCCTCCCGAAATAATCAAATCCTCACCTACGAAAATATTTGGATTATCGGTAACCGAATTGATTTCCGTACGAAATACTTTTTTTACATACTCAATTGTATCTTTTGAAGCACCATGTACTTGTGGTATACATCTAAACGAATAAGGATCTTGCACATGAGTTTTAGGTTGTGCAATAATTTGACTATCTTCTAATAAATCTCTAAAATGTTCGGCGGTTTGTACTTGTCCTTTGTGAGGTCTAATTAAATGTATTAAATCGGTGAATGGTTCAAGGCGACCATCAAAACCTTCTAACGATATGGCTCCGATAACATCTGCTAAATAGGATAATTTTTGTGATTTAATCAAAGTGTAAACCCCGTAAGCACTCATGAATTGCGTTCCATTCAACAAAGCCAATCCTTCTTTTGATTGTAAAACGATAGGTTCCCACTTAAATTTTTCCAACACTTTTGCTGCAGGTTGTCTAAAACCATCTAAATATACTTCTCCTTCTCCTAATAAGGGTAATGATAAATGTGCCAAAGGAGCTAAATCACCCGAAGCTCCTAACGAACCTTGTGTATAAATAACGGGTAAAATATCGTTATTGTAAAAATCAATTAAGCGTTGCA
>CAISYO010000154.1 GCA_903889745.1 uncultured Bacteroidota bacterium
CCGATACAAAAGCCAAGTCGAAATTGACCTTTTGACCATTTCTCATATGTATAAGGTATAAATTGGGTCTCACCAAATCCTTTGGAATTTGTTAAGTTAAGCGTAAAATTATGTCCAAAAGTGATCCATTCAAATGCTATTCCAAGACTATTAGTATTTGTTCCACGAACATCTTTACCTTGCAATACTTGATAATATTCCAGCAATATTGCCATTTTGGAATTAATTCCAAACCTTGCCGCACCACCAATTGAAAACAATGTATTAAGATCATCCGTAGCAACATAATTTCTATGTACCATGGTTGGAATTAGCGCAAGTGAAATTCTATCATTAAACTTTCGTGCTATATTTAATTGTGCTGTATAAGCCAAGCGATGCTGCCATTTCGGAAATGCATTGACTTGAGAAATATCACTTGAAGCTTTCATATACGAAAAACTAGTTGTAGTTAAAGCACTTAGTGTAACAGGACTTCCCGTTTTTTTTTGTGCTAGAATTTTGTATTTAACAAAACCATCCAACAACGATTTATAAGGAACCCCTGTGCCTTTACTTCTGCCAAAACCTACCATCAAATCACGTGTAACACCATATTCTAGAGCAATTCTTATATCCGACGAATTATCGAACCCAAACATTGTCTGAACACCTCCTGCATCACCTGCGATATCTCCAAAACGATGTTCTACGCGGAATTCCATAACCCCTTTTCTTAATGTTTCAGAAGAATGTCCATTGATGATTCTTGTTGAATAAAAGGTATCTTCAACGCGATTAGTATCCGGTACATCTTGCGTCTCGTTAATACTAAAGGCTGTATTATCCTCTTCTTGGGAATAAAAAGTATTTTGAAAACCAACTGTAAACAAGGTGATAAACAATAGAAAATAATTCATTTTATTAAATTTAATTAAGCTAATGTACGCTCTATTATTTGTAACTTTCTTAATTATATGTTAAATTAAACAACATACTCTAAAGTAAGTGTTTCTTAAAATCTTGAATTCTCAGAGGATGCAAAGTTTATTTACTTTAATAATTTTATCTAGCTCTTAATTAATCCTATGACTTAGCTAATATTGAATTTTATTAGTGTAAAAAAAATGCTTACTTTAAGGAAATTAATGAAATTCATTTGTTTAAAATGACAAAACAACAAATACGAGAAAATTACAAAAAGAAAAGATCAATTGTCACTAATGATCAATTGAATACTATATCTGAGTCTATCTGTTCAATACTATTTGAAAACTTTGAACTTAGGAACAAAACCATAAGTCTTTTTCTGCCTATTGAACAACAAAATGAAATTAATACTTATTTGATTCTAGAAAAGGCAGTATTAAATGGCACTAGAGTTGGATTGCCAAGAATAAACAAACAGCATATTTCGCTTAAACATTTTCTATTTGAAAATACACAGCAATTGATTATAAATAAACTAGGCATTCCTGAACCAAGCTATGGAAAAGAACTTTTTTCAACTGAATTCGATATAGTATTTGTTCCTTTATTAGCCATAGATTTGAAGGGAAATCGAATTGGTTATGGCAAAGGATATTACGATCGGTTTTTAAAGGAATGCAAGGAAGAATGTTTATTTATTGGATTGCACCTTTTTGACGAATTCACACGTATTGACGACATCAACAAGTTTGATATTGCACTTCATTATTGTATCACTCCAACTCAAATTATTCAATTTTGAAAAAAGAAAACCACCAAGGTAAATTTCATCTGTTTACCATTTTTTTTATACCAGGTTTTTTAGTTATTCTTTTCATGTCAGAAAACTGGACCATAGTATTTAGTTTTCTTATTTTAAGTTTCATAATATTACATTTCCTTTTTAGAAAACCAAAAACTTGA
>CAISYO010000155.1 GCA_903889745.1 uncultured Bacteroidota bacterium
CATCATATGCAGGTGGTCTTCGTGTATCTGACGTTTTAAAATTGAAATGGCAAAATATTGCTAATACTCATATTAATTTGACTATTAAAAAAACTGGTAGCCAACTTTCCATTAAAATTCCTGATAAGGCTTTTCAAATCCTAGATAAGTATAAACCAAAAAAAGTAATTTTAGATAATTATGTTTTTCCAATGCTGCCTAATGGTTTGAAAGAAGCTGATTTTATTAAATTGGATAATGAAATTTCTAAAGGAACTGCATTAATAAATAAAAGTCTCAAAGCTATTTCTGAGGATTCAGAAATAGGAAAGCATGTAAGCTTTCATATTAGCCGCCATACATGGGCAACAAGAGCTTTACGCAAGGGAATTAGCATTGATAAGGTTTCTAAATTAATGGGGCACGCGCAAATCAAAGAAACTCAGATTTACGCCAAAATCGTAAACGAGGAGCTTGATAAAGCAATGGATGTTTTTAACGAATAAATTCAAATTATTTTTATTAACAAAATTGCTATAATTTGTAGCAAATTAATGCTATATTTTTAAACATTCGTTTTTTATACACTCAATTTCTTTTAAATTCGTTTTACGAATTATTAAAATTATTGATATGTACACCTTTGTTATCTGTTCGCCATTTGTCGAGCATCCAATCGTTGATGTAGCCCAATTTGACGGGGGCGAATATGATATTATTGTCTTTGAAGCAGGGCAACCCTCCAATTTCTTAAATAAAAGTAAATTCAATTTAGAACAGTATTGTAAATGTTTGTTACACAAACTATTTACAATACAAAAATCCAAAATAAAACCATTCATTCAATACCAATGCGATAAGATGCAAGAGCCTATTGTATGGCTTAATAAATTGGAAAAATTGATTGATCTAAATAGAGAGTTATTTAACACAAAAGACCAGGTTATTAAATTCGAAAAGTCTTTAATGATTATTGAAGTAATGCGTGATGTCATTGAACAGAAGAAACAAGCCCCGGATTCTAAATTTAACTTCGTTAAATTAAAATCCGACATCAAACAGTACAATTTCGAAGAAAAGGTTTCTTATTTAATGGAGGCAAAAACAGAATATTTACAAAACAAGCCTAAAATTATTGATGTAAATGAAACGCCTTTTGATGAAAAAATAAACTTGGAATTAGACTTAATCAAATCGCAACAAAAATTAAATAAAAAACAAAACACTTCTAATAATCAAGAAGTTAATAGTCCTAAAAGTCCTACAAAAAACACAAAAAGTCCTACAGATTCCTGTAGGACTTCCGTAGGACTTTTTCAATTTAATTGCCAAACAAATATTTTTGTTGATGTCTTTTTTCAGCTCACAAAAGAAATATCAGTTGATGGAAAACCTTTACTAAATGCAGGTTTTAACGAACTAGCTCAATTCATTACAGATAATTTTATCGATAAAAATGGAAATCCATTAAGTTTAAATACAGTTAAAACAATTCTCAATATTTCTCGTCCCGAGAAACGACCCTCCTCAGAAAAAAGAATCAAGCTGAATATCAGAAACATACCAAAGTAAAAAGTCCTAAAGTGGTCCTACAGAGACCAATGGACTTTTCACATCTGCGCACATTTGCTCCGTAATCATTTAAAAACACACAATTATGGAAGCAATTATTTTATCAAAGGAGCAGTTCAATACATTGACTAGCTCAATCGAAGAAATCAAAACAAAAATCGACAATCAAAGTAAAAAACCTCAAGAGGTTTTTGTCGATAATCAGGAATTTTTATTACTAATGAAAATTTCCAAACGCACGGCACAAACTTGGCGTGATGAAGGTAAAATTTCATTCTCTCAAGTTGGTAATAAAATCTACTACAAATTAAACGATGTAGAAGACTTATTGAAAAAGCATTACGTTAAATCATTTAAAAAGTAAGGAGGTGTATAATGGAAAAATACCAAGAAACATTACACGACCTTACTTGGCCAGAATTGCTTCAACAAATTTCAGCAATTATAGCCCGCGATGAAAAATCATTAGAAAGCAATGTCAATTATTACCTAAAGCTTTTTAATGATAATAATTCAGACAAAACTCAGCTTAATAAATTCTTTGAAAAGCTCCAGTTAGATAAATTGCGCTACGCTTATTTCTCTGAACTGTTTGTGAGATTGGAAGAGCAAAATTACAAAATGATGATCATGAGTATTGAAAGTTGTATTCAGCAAGAAACGAACATGCAAAGCAAAACACCTAAAGATTGGACTGCAACTATTTGTTTCGAGAACGGACAAATTAAAGTTTATTTCATGGCATTGTCTTATTACCAATAAAAGAAAATTATGTTTGATATTCCAGCACCAAAATCGCACAATGAACAACCTCGTTTACCTTCGGTAAACTTGGTAAGTTCTAGCGAAAAGCTAGAGCAACTCCTAGCGTCACAGCGCAAAATTGCTGAGAATAAAAGCAAACCAATTTCTTTTTCTCAGCCCATTGTTTGGCAAAAAGAAAACCCGGTTTTCTTTCCAAAAACTATCAATGTCATACAAGGTAAAGCAGGCGTGCACAAGTCACGCCTTGCTGAAACCATTTGTGCATCCCTACTAAAGAAACCCGATTGTCATAAAGATTTGTTAGGTTTTAAAACTAATTTGCTCACACGCTATGCTATTTGCTATGTAGATACAGAACGAAATTTATCTGAGCAATTACCTTATTCATTGCAACAAATACAACTAAAAGCAGGTTATGAAATAAACGAAGAGCCTTACGGCTTCGATTATATTTCATTATTGGAGTTTGGAAGAGAAGATCGTTTTGATATGCTTAATATTTATTTAGAACACGCGCGTAAAAAATTTCCCATTCACATATTTATTATTTTAGATGTAATAACAGATTGCATCTTTAATTTCAATGATACCAAGGATAGTATGAAATTAATTGACATGATGAATCAAACTATCAACCGTTACGATGTAACCTTTTTATGTTTGATACATGAAAACCCAGGAAGTGCTGATAAAGCTCGGGGGCATTTAGGAACAGAAATATTAAACAAAGCCAGTACCGTTATTCAAATTGGTTTTGAAAAAGACGCACAAAACCACAATACCGATTTATTAAAAGTAGCTTACCTCAAATGCCGTAGTTCAAAAAAACACGAGCCATTTTATGTTCAATATTCCGATACAGAAAAAGGTTTGGTTATGTCTGATTCAACCACAACTCAAACTATTTTAGATAAGAAAAATCATAAAGCTGCTCTTTCTGAAACCTTAGACTTACTAGCCCAAATTTTAGTTTCAGAAATGCCAAGAAAGGATTTAATAGAA
>CAISYO010000156.1 GCA_903889745.1 uncultured Bacteroidota bacterium
CAAGGAGGTTTTTTTATAATCATTAATTATGGAAAATAAAGTTACATTGGAATCGATTCAAGATTTCAAGGGAAAGTACCCAAAACAATTATGGTATTTATTTTTAAGTGAAATGTGGGAGCGTTTTTCATTTTACGGAATGCGTGGCATGTTAACGGTCTTTATGGTAAGTGAATTAGTTTTTAAGGAACAAGAAGCTAATTTAAAATATGGTGCTATTCAAGCTTTTGTATATGCTTTTACATTTATTGGTGGTTTATTTGCAGATAAAATTTTAGGGTTTAAAAAGTCCTTGTTTTGGGGCGGGGCATTAATGATTGTAGGAAGTGCAATCCTAGCCTTTTCTCCTGAAAAATTATTCTTTATAGGAATAAGTTTTACAGTAATTGGAACCGGATTTTTTAAACCAAACATATCCACGATGGTTGGTGCTTTGTACAGAGAAAATGATTCAAGAAGAGATGCAGGGTTTGGTTTGTTTTATACAGGAATAAATATTGGTGCTTTACTTGGAGGTTTCTTATGTGTTTGGATTGGTAAATCATATTCGTGGAACATTGCTTTCTCTTTAGCTGGAATTGTAATGGCGATTGGCTTATTAACGTTTTGGTTCACTAAAAATATGTTAGGGCCAATTGGTGATTCACCATTGCAGCATTTGACTAAAAAGAAACGCACTACGCGTGAATTATTTGTTTTTATGGGGTCATTATTATGTATACCATTTATATTAATAATGATTCAAAACACAGAATATACAGACATGTTTATGTACATTATTGGACCATCAACTTTAGTTTATTTAGGGTTAGAAATGAGAAAATTAACCAAACACGAGAACAAGAAAATTCTTGCAGCATTATTTTTCATTGTGTTTTCAATAGTTTTTTGGGCATTTTTTGAACAGAGTGGAGGTTCATTGTCCTTGTTTGCATTGAATAATTTGCAAGATAATTTAGTTGGTGTAAAAATAGATCCTAATATAGTTAATAACACATCCAATTCAGTCTTCGTTATTGTGTTTAGTGCATTGATTGGATTGATTTGGTTGTGGATGGCAAAACGAAAAATTGAACCCAATACAATTGTTAAATTCGGTTTAGGATTCTTGTTTTTAGCACTAGCATTTTATGTGTTTTACGCAACACGTTTCTTTGCAGATTCAAACGGGAAAACATCATTAAGTATTTTTACCTTAGCTTATTTCATTATTACCTTAGGAGAATTGTGCTTATCACCAATTGGTTTATCGATTATGACAAAATTAGCACCTAAACATTTATGGGGAGTAATGATGGGGATGTGGTTTTTAGCGTCTGCTTACGGTCAATATGTTGCAGGAATTCTTGGAGCAGGAATGGCTAGTCCAGATGAAAAAGCTTCTGTTTCTGAAAAATTAATTTCGTATACAAATGGCTATTATCAATTAGCAATTTATGCACTAGTTGCTGGAGTTTTGTTGATTGTAATTTCGCCGTTTATTCGTAAATTAATGGGTGAAGTTAAATAAATCGTCATCTAAATTTTATTCAATTCCTTGTAATAAGTTGGAGTAAACACCGCTTTTTTGGATTAACTCATCGTGCGTTCCTTTTGCTATGAAGGTTCCGTGCTGGATCACCAGTATTTTGTCCGCATTTTTAATCGAAGAAAAACGATGCGCTATTACAAAAGAAGTTCGACCAGTATCAAGTTATGGGCAAGTTATTGAAAAGACAGCCAAGCGGAAACAAACAGATACGAGAGCTGTCGAAGGACAACTTTGATAATTCTTAAAAAATATTTTGTACATTTGACAAACATAAGTGCTGACCAGAACCCACTTAAAAAAAAGGGCAAAATCTGAAAAGTCTAATGAGTAAAAATGACTTTTAAAATAAAATGAAAATAAAATGAAAATAAAAAACGCTGCAGTATTCCTAATGATAGGTTCAATTTATTGGATTTTATATAGGATTTATTTTATGATATACGCTTTTAGTGAAACTAGATTGGAATACACAAAAGACAATCTTATACAATGGGGATTTGATTCATTCAGTATCATTGGTCCCATTTCTTTATTAGTTTTATCGATTGCATTAATGAATAATAAAAAAGAAGAAAATACTGAGTTCATAGAAGATAAATTATCATCCAATGAATTAGCGAATAATATATCAGTTGGCGATTGGTTGGTGAATTTTTTAATTACAATTATTCCTTTGGTTGGCTTTATATTTATTATTATTTGGGCGAATGACGATAAAAATAAAATCAGGAAAAACTGGGCAGTAGCATCGCTTGTTTGGTCAGGGATAATTTTTGTTTTATCATTATTTCTTTATGCTACAATTTATGCTACAATAATGAAAAGGTATTAAAACCAATCCATTACAACGGGTTTAAATAAATTGGGGCTTTAGTGGATAATTGAACATTCTACCACTCGTCAACATTTGTGTAGGATTGACAGTTTTGTGAACCGAAACCCCCAACTTCTTAAACCCGTAAAACTTTATTCCGTGAGCCTTGAGCAGTTTGTGGGACGGTTACGCACACAAGGAAAACTTCTTTTTTGTGAATTTTATGTTGCTCGGAGCAGCTGCTTTGTTGATGTTTGCGATGCTGAAATGGTTGAACAAAATATTCAAAGAGTATACCTAAATAACTGGTTTATTATTCCTCTAAAATCAAGTGGTTTTTCTAATTAGAACGTCTCATTCTAAATTCTAATCTTCTGAAACGATTACCTTCGTTACCTTGAACGAA
>CAISYO010000157.1 GCA_903889745.1 uncultured Bacteroidota bacterium
CTTCCGCAGGTGATAATTTTTAAAACTTTATCTTGTTTTTGAGCGGAAGACGAGGCTCGAACTCGCGACAACCAGCTTGGAAGGCTGGAGCTCTACCAACTGAGCTACTTCCGCATTACAAAAAAGCAATCAATTACTTATTTTGTGGGTGCAAATATACTTTAAAAGTTTTTTGAATTGCAAATTTTTAAGCATATTTTTTTAATTCCTTTGTCATAAATTTGTAGTGAAACCTTGAGCTCTTGTTAATGCATTAAAAAATAAACAGTTAAAAGTGTAAATGATACGAGAAATTAAACCATTTGAAACGTATTCTGTTCGGAATGAAGTATTGCGCAAAGGAAAACCCATTGAAACTTGTTATTTTGAAGGAGATAATGCAGAAACTACATTACATTTTGGAATTGAACTCCCTACAGAAATAATTGGAGTAGTTTCTGTATATCAAGTAAACAATAAACTTTTTGATGCTGAAATTCAATTTCAAATACGAGGCATGGCTGTTTTAGAAACGCATCAACATAAAGGATATGGAGCTCTTCTTATTGAAAGGACTGAAAAATATTGTTTTGAAAAAAATGCAAGTGTAATTTGGTTCAATGCACGTGAAAAAGCAGTTCCTTTTTACAAAAAAAAGGGTTATACTTCAATTGGAGATTCATTTGAAATTCCTGAGGTTGGCACACATTTTGTTATGTTTAAGATAAACTCGTGATAAACCAATAAAAATGTGTTATTTACCGAAATTTTTTGTATTTCATCGACTATTTTTAAAAAAAGTGAAACATAATTACTTAAAAGTAGTCTATTATACAAGTCACTTAAATTAGTGATACAATTCCCGCTAATATGACAAAAAAAATAGGATTCATACTATTACTCTGCATTGGAAATTTCTTTTTTTCATTTTCTCAGAACAAAAAAAGCATTGTTACAACTAAAATTTCAGAATCCATTACTATTGACGCCGAATTAAATGAAGAGTCATGGAAAAATGCAGCCATTGCCAAAGACTTCATAATGTTTGAACCTGATAATGGTAAAGCTGTTGATTCAAATAAAAGAACAGAAGTAAAAATTTTGTATGATGACGAAGCCATTTATGTAGGTGCATTGCTGTATGATGATGAACCAACGAAAATCATGAAAGAGATTACAGAGCGAGACGATTTTGGTACAACAGATGCTTTTGGAATTTTTATCAACGGTTACAACGATGGGCAACAAGATTTTCGATTTTTTGTAACAGCTGCTGGAGGTCAATTAGATTGTTTAGCAACAGAACAAATAGGAGAAGATTTTTCTTGGAATGCTATTTGGAGCAGTAAAGTAAAAATCACCCCATTTGGTTGGGCAGTAGAAATGAAAATACCCTATGCTGCTTTACGATTTTCTTCAGAAAGTGAACAAACTTGGGGATTAAACTTTGTTAGAGAAATTAAACGAGAACGACGCATTTATACTTGGACACATGTAGATTCAAAAATTGGAGCCGTTATACAACAAGCAGGAATATTAGAAGGCATCAAAAATATTAAAACCCCAACTCGTTTATTTTTGATTCCTTATTCATCTTTTTATCTAAATGCGGGTGAAACTCAAAAAACCAAAGGCGAATTTAAAGGTGGTTTAGATGTTAAATACGGAATTAATGATGCGTTTACTTTGGATGCGATTTTGGTTCCCGATTTTGGCCAAACAAAATTTGATAATGTGGTTTTAAATTTAGGCCCATTTGAACAGCAAATTAATGAAAATCGACCTTTTTTTACTGAAGGAACTGATTTATTTAGCAAAGGAAACCTGTTGTATTCAAGACGAATTGGTCAAACTCCAGATTTTAGCCCAGCACTTTTAAATGATGAATATATTGAAGAGTATCCTGCTGCTATTAATTTATTAAATGCCATGAAAATTTCAGGCAGAAATAAAGATGGTTTAGGCATAGGTTTTTTAAATGCAGTTACAGAAAAAACAACAGCTACGGCTATAAATTCAAATGATAATTCATCTAGAGCGGTTACGGTTTCTCCATTAACTAATTATAATGTCACCGTTTTTGACCAACGCTTTAACCAAAATTCATCGGTAACTTTTATCAATACAAATGTAACAAGAAATGGAAGCTTTAGAGATGCTAATGTTACCGGATTACTTTTTGATTTAAACAATAAAACAAATAAGTATAATGTGTCTGGCGGATTAAAATCGAGTAGCATTCATGATATAAAAAACACCAACGGAATAAATGCTTCATTAGATCTAGCCGAAACTAGCGGTAAATTTAGATTCAGCATTGGTGGAGAATATATTTCAAAAGATTTTGACAATAATGACTTGGGAATTAATTTTAAAACCAATTATTATTCGATGTATAGCAATGTAAACTATCGCATACTAAATCCAAATAAAGTATTTAACACCTTTCGAATAAGCCTCGGGTCATACTTCGAATTTTACAAACCTACAAACCAAGTACAATCGAGTAATTTCAATATTAATCTAAATTCGACGAATAAAAAGAATCATTATTTTGGAGGCGGTTTAAATGTAAATCATTTTGAAAACTATGATTATTATGAACCTAGAGTAGAAAATCGCTTTTTTGTGAATCCAAAAAATGCAGGTGGTTATTTCTATTTTTCGTCCAATTATAATAACAAATTTGCAATCGATTTAAATCCTTATATTACTCATGTACTTAATGAGAATAGATATGAGGCTGGAATAAACATCAGTCCAAGATATCGTTTTAATGATCGATTTTCATTAGTGTACAGCTTTGATTATTTTAGACAACAAAACGATATTGGTTTCATTGATTTTGAAAACAGCAATATCATTTTTGCCAGAAGAGATAGAAACACGTATACAAATTCGCTAACTAGTAAATTTTCTATCAGCAGTGTGATGAACTTTAATTTATCGGTTAGACATTATTGGTCACTTGCTGAAAATAATCAAATAAGCACATTAAATTCTGATGGAAGTTTATCGCCAAATTCAACCTACACGCTTAATAAAAATTCAAACTTCAGTACCTGGAATTTAGATTTATCTTATTCTTGGTGGTTTGCACCGGGTAGTCAAATGTCAGTTTTATACAGAAATAATGCGGCTACATTTAATCGCACGATAAATAAAAATTTTGAATCCAATTTCTCAAATTTATTTGACAACAATTTGAATCACGTTGTGTCGATTAGTGTGCGTTATTTTATAGATTATAATCAGGCAAAAAAATGGGTTAAAAAAGGATAATTTGCGTAATCGATTTCGTAAATTTACTACTTCATCTCTCTTAAAAACTCACCAATTGCTTATCTTTGTACAAATACAAAGTCATGAACAAAAAAGTAATTTTAATGATTCTAGACGGTTGGGGAAAATCGCCCGACCCAAAAGTTTCTGCCATTGATAATGCACACACGCCCTTTATTGATGGATTATATACTCAATATCCAAATTCACAATTAAGAACCGACGGTTTAAATGTAGGTTTACCCGAAGGTCAAATGGGAAATTCGGAAGTAGGTCACATGAATTTAGGCGCTGGACGTATTGTGTATCAAGACTTAGCCAAACTTAATTTGGCCGTTGAACATAAAACCATGAGTCAAGAAATGTCTTTAAAAGCTGCTTTTGAATATGCCATAAAAAACAATAAAGCTGTTCATTTTTTAGGTTTAGTTTCAGATGGCGGGGTGCATTCTCACACTTCACATTTAAGAGGTTTAATTGATGCTGCCCAAGAAAGTGGTGTTCAAAAAATGTTTGTGCATGCGTTTACTGATGGACGTGACGTGGATCCAAAATCGGGAATTAACTACATTGCTGATTTAGAAAATTATTTAACAAATACCCGAGCAAAATTAGCTACAGTAATTGGAAGATACTATGCAATGGATCGAGATAAACGATGGGAACGCGTAAAATTAGCGTACGATTTATTGGTTAATGCCGAAGGATTACATTCTAATAATGCTGTTAAAAGTATTCAAGATAGTTATGCTAACAATGTTACCGACGAATTTATTCAACCAATCGTTATGGTTGACAACCAAGATAAACCTGTTGCAACAATCAAAGAGGAAGATGTAGTTATTTTCTTCAACTTTAGAACCGATAGAGGAAGGGAATTAACTGAAGTACTTTCGCAAAAAGACTTCCCTGAATTCAATATGCATAAACTGAATTTGTATTATGTTACCATGACTAATTATGACGAAACTTACCAAAACGTTCATGTAATTTATGACAAAGATAATATTACTGAAACGCTAGGTGAAGTTTTAGAAAAAGCAGGTAAAACACAAATTCGTATTGCCGAAACTGAGAAATATCCTCACGTAACCTTTTTCTTTTCGGGCGGAAGAGAGGAGCCATTTAAAGGCGAAACTCGAATTTTAAAAAACTCTCCTAAAGTAGCAACATACGATTTACAACCTGAAATGAGTGCTTTTGAACTAAAAGATGCTTTGGTCACAGAATTGAAAAAAGGTACAGTTGATTTTGTGTGTTTAAATTTTGCCAATGGCGATATGGTAGGACACACGGGCGTTATGGAAGCCGCCATAAAAGCCTGTGAAGCAGTTGATGTTTGTGTAAAAGAAGTGGTTGAAACTGCATTAGAAAATAATTACACAACCATAATCATTGCCGATCATGGAAATTGTGAAACTATGATTAATCCAGATGGCTCGCCAAATACTGCACATACAACAAATCCTGTTCCTATTATTTTAGTAGACAAGGATTTGAAAAATATAAATAATGGTGTGTTAGGTGATATTGCTCCAACTGTTTTAGAATTGATGGGAATTGAACAACCTGAAATAATGACTTGTAAGTCATTATTATAAAAATATTATTTTTCATGTATTAGGGAGGCTTTGCTTCCCTTTTTTTATTAACTAAAAGTTAAACTTTCATAAATTAATAGTATTACTATTATATTTGCATGATTTAATTTTATAAAAAATGCAAGATATATTATCCAATTTAAAAATAACGATCAACGAAAAGTTATATGTTAAAGACCCCGAAACATCAGAATTGGGTCGTAACATATTAAAAAACAGCATCGAATTGATCGATTCAATTGGTTTTGAAGCCTTTACTTTTAAAAAATTAGGCGAACGAATTCAATCTAACGAAAGCTCTATTTATCGCTATTTTGAAAACAAACATAAATTATTGATGTATTTGTCTTCATGGTATTGGTCATGGATGGAATATCGTATTGTCTTTGCTACAGCTAATCTTCAAAATCCTATTGAAAAATTAGAAAAAGCAATTCAAATTGTATCCGAAAATATTTCCGATGATGAATCTACTCCTTACATCAATGAACAGATTTTAAATCGAATTATTATTGAAGAATTCACTAAAACGATGCGCACCAAAAATGTGGATGATGAAAATAAAGCTGGTTTTTTCATTGTATATAAAAGGGTTATAAATCGTTTAATTAGAATTATAGAAGAAATCAATCCGAATTATGCGTATTCGAAAAGTTTAGCTTCTACGGTAGTGGAAAGTTCACTAAATCAACAATTCTTAAAACAACATTTGAAAACCATTACTAATTTTTCAGAAGAAGATTGCTCCTCGCACTTTTTTATTGATCTCGTAAAAAAAACAATACAATGAAACCTTTAAAACGATTTAAAAACTTAATACTAATTGACAAACAAGATATTTATCAAATCTTTTTATATTCCATTATAGCAGGACTAATAAGCTTGTCACTACCATTAGGAATTCAGTCAATCATCAACTTTATTCAAGCCGGAAAAGTAAGTACTTCTTGGATGGTATTGGTACTAATTGTTGTAATTGGTGTAGCTTTTGTAGGATTATTAAAAATCATGCAATTCAGAATTACGGAAAATTTACAACAAAAAATATTTGTTCGATCGTCGTTTGAATTTGCTTATCGTTTTCCTAAAATTAAATTCAATCAACTACAAGATCAATACCCGCCAGAATTAGCCAATCGATTTTTCGATACACTTACTGTTCAAAAAGGGGTTTCTAAGTTGTTATTAGATAGTTCAGGTGCGGCCTTACAAATTATTTTTGGAATTATACTATTGTCGTTATATCATTCCTTCTTCATATTCTTTGGTCTTCTATTATTGCTCTTGCTGTATTTGATATTCAAAATCAATTTTAACAAAGGATTGCAAACCAGTTTAAAGGAATCAAAATACAAATATAAAATAGCCCATTGGTTGCAAGAAATAGCTCGAAATCATCTAAGCTTTAAAAGTAATACTACATTTAATTATTCATTACACAAAAATGACCAACTAGTTACTGAATATTTAAAACAACGTGAAAGCCATTTTAATGTGTTGTTAAAACAATTTATTCAGTTAACGGGTTTTAAAATAATAATTACTACTGGACTTTTAATAATTGGTGGACTTTTAGTAATTAATCAACAAATGAATATTGGTCAATTTGTAGCTGCTGAAATTATCATTTTAAGCATCATTACGGCAGTTGAAAAATTATTTTCGGGATTAGAATTATTTTATGATGTACTTACCTCTTTAGAAAAATTAGGTACTGTAGTAGACTTAGAATTAGAAGAATCAACAGAAAATAATACTTATGTTATAGATCAAAATAACATTACAATAGAAACACAAAACATCTCCTTTCAGTATCCAAATGCAGAAAAGGAAACGTTAAAAAATATTTCATTAGCTATTAAACCTAAACAACATACTCTAATAGGTGGTGAAAATGGTTCAGGAAAAACAACTCTAATTAGACTATTAGCTCGAATTATTGAACCAACAACGGGATCAATATTTATAAATAACACAAATTATAAAAAATTCTCATCAGCAATTTATCGTTCAAGTATAGGTCTAGTAACCGCTCAAGAAACACCATTTGAAGGTACAATATTAAAAAATATTACCTGTAATAATCCTGAGATTAAAATGGATAAAGTGAATGAATTATTAGATAAGTTAAAATTAACTGATGCAATAAAGGCTTTGCCAAAAGGATTAGACACTCAAATATCGTCTGAAGGAAAACAAATAAATTCATCAACTATACAAAAAATTATCTTAGCAAGATGTATTATTAATGAACCAAGACTATTGTTTTTAGAAAATCCATTAGACAAAATTGATGAAGAAAATAGTAAAGAGATATTAGAATATTTATGCGAAGAACAACAACCTTGGACTCTTGTTGTTGTGAGTAAAAACAACTATTGGGAAAAAATATGTAAACAAAAAATTGTACTTGAAAAAGGTACACTTAAAGCAGTATAATTATGTTAAACATCACAAATAATAGAATTGATACCTTTCTTAAAATGGGTCAATTTAAATCAACAGCTGTTTTTAATCAACAAAAACACTATCAAGTTATTCGAAAAATAATATGGGGATTCGTTATTTTACTAATACTTTTCTTGTTTTTACCTTGGACACAAAACATTAATGGGACAGGGAGCGTAACCACCTTAAAACCCAATCAACGCCCTCAAACAATCCATACTGCAATAGCCGGAAGAATAGAAAAATGGTATGTTCAAGAGGGAGATTTTGTGAAAAAAGGGGATACAATCTTATTTATTTCAGAGATAAAAGAAGATTATTTAGATCCAAACCTAATTGAAAACACGGGTAAACAGGTAAACGCTAAAGTAAAGGCTGTTCAATCCTATTCAGATAAAGTAATAGCATTGGAAAACCAAATTGGCGCCATTCAAAACGAAAAAAATCTGAAATTAAAACAAGCAAAAAATAAATTAATTCAGGCTTATTTGAAAGTACAAAGTGATAGTATTGATTTTGAAGCTAGTAAAACTCAATTAAAAATTGCAAATACCCAATACAATCGTTCTATAAATTTAAATAAGGAAGGGTTGAAACCCATGACCGATGTGGAGGAAAAACGATTAAAATTACAAGAAACTGAAGCAAAAATCATCACAGAAGAAAACAAATACATCACAAGTAAAAATGAAGTGTTAAATGCTACAATGGAGCTCAACCGAATTAGAGCTGAATATGCTGAAAAAAACGCTAAAGCGAGTAGCGATAAACAAACAGCATTAAGTGTACAATTTGACACCGAAGCTCAAGTAAATAAACTTAAAAACCAATACAGCAATTATCAAATTCGTAATGGAATGTATTATATTACAGCTCCACAAGATGGATATATTAACCGCGCTTTGCAATCTGGAATTGGGGAAACACTTAAAGAAGGAACTCCTGTTGTGAGCATCATGCCGTTTAAATATGATATTGCGGTAGAAACCTATATTGAACCTATGGATTTTCCGCTTATCAATAATGGCGAAAAAGTAAGAGTTTGGTTTGATGGTTGGCCAACAATCGTTTTTAGCGGATGGCCTGATATGTCTTATGGAACCTTTGGAGGAGTTATTGTGGCAAAAGAAAATTTTATCAGCGAAAATGGAAAATACCGCGTTTTAATTGCCCCAGATCCAAAAGATAAAAAATGGCCAAGTCAATTGAGCATTGGTGCTGGGACACAATCATTAGCACTTTTAAATGATGTACCAATTTGGTTCGAAATTTGGCGAACACTTAATGGTTTCCCTCCTAATTTTTACCAACCTACAACTAAAACAAATTCGGAAAAATAATGAGAAAAAATTGTTACTTTCTTTTACTTTTTATAGGATGTATCTGTTCTAGTTTTGGGCAAAATACAACCGAATTTAGTTTTAATGAATTTTTAGGTTACGTAAAAAAATACCATCCGCTAGTAAAACAAGCCGATTTAAAAATCAACGAAGCACAAGCCAATTTAATGCAAGCTCGTGGAGCATTTGATCCTAAAATTGATATTGATTTTAGTGAGAAACAATTTAAGAATAACAACTATTATTCTATTTTGAATAGCAGTTTCAAAATTCCAACTTGGTATGGTATTGAGCTAAAAGCAGGTTTTGATAACAGTGAAGGAATCTATATGAATCCTGAAAATACGCTGCCAAATACAGGACTAACTTCTGTAGGTATCTCTGTACCGCTAGGCCAAGGTTTATTCATCAATCAAAGAATGGCCGATTTAAGAAAGGCAAAAATTGCACAAAATTTAAACGCTGCTGAAAGAAATTTACAAGCTATTGAAGTGCTTTATGTAGCTTCAATTAGTTACATTAATTGGAAACGTAGCTTTGACGAAGTAAAATTATATGAGAATTACCTCGAAAATGCGTTATTTAGATATGAAGGGGTAACAAAATTGATCAATCAAGGAGATAAACCCGCAATTGATAGTGTTGAAGCTGGGATTGTTGTTAAAACGAGAAGATTAAATCTTGAAGATGCTAAATTAAAATTTATTAAATCGAAATTAGATTTATCAAACTATTTATGGCTTGAAAACAACATTCCATTAGAATTAAAAGATGAATTAGAACCCGAAAAAACATTAGGAAGTACTATTAAAGACGCACTTCAAATTAATGAATTAGGAATAATCGATTTAGATAATCACCCTAAAATAAGAGCTTTTGATGCAAAAATTAATATGTTAAAAATTGAAAAACAGTTAAAAGCAAATGCTCTTTTACCTAAATTAGACTTAAGTTATAATTATCTCTCTGAACCAAGCGCGTTTGAGGAATATCGATTTGAAGACTACAAAATTGGAATCAATTTTTCAATTCCTATTTTTTTGAGAAAAGAACGAGCCGGATTGAAATTAGCCAAATTAAAAATTCAAGATACCGAATTTAGTTTACAGTTTGAACGAAAAAATTTGGAAAACAAACTCAAATCGCAACAACAAGAAATTATTTCGCTACAAAAACAACAAGCATATAACAATCAATTAGTTGCTGATTTTAAAAAATTACTTACTGCAGAAGATCGATTATTTAATATGGGAGAAAGCTCCTTGTTTATAATTAACTCTAGGGAAAATGCATTAGTAATTTCTCAGCTCAATGAAATTGCTTTAGAAAATCGCTATTTTAATTCCATTTTAGGATTATTTAAAACGCTAGCGCAACCTTAATAAACTAAAAAAACCTTCGCAATGCGAAGGTTTTTCTTTCGTTTTATATTTAAAAATATATTAGTAACGACCTCTTGAGTTGTTATCTCTATTATTAGAGAAACCGCCTCTACTTCCACCAGCATTACGATCGAAACTTCTTCTTTCGCCTTCTGGTTTTGGTTCAGATTTGTTAACTACGATTTTTCTACCTTCGATAGTTCCACCGTTTAATTCGTCGATTGCTTTTTGAGCCTCAGCATCATTAGCCATTTCAACAAATCCAAATCCTTTACTTCTTCCGGTAAATTTGTCAGAGATAATTTTAACTGATTCAACAGCTCCA
>CAISYO010000158.1 GCA_903889745.1 uncultured Bacteroidota bacterium
CCGGTATTTCATTAAATCTCAACTATTTAATATTATATTTGTTTCTGTTTATTACCGAATTAAAACAAATTTATGAAGATTATTATCCCAATGGCTGGAAAAGGTAAACGTATGAGGCCTCATACATTAACTGTTCCCAAACCACTTATACAAGTTGCCGGCAAACCTATAGTTCAACGATTAGTTGAAGATATTACTAAAGTTTGTGGTGAAAAGGTAGATGAAATTGCCTTTATTATCGGCCCTGATTTTGGAAAAGAAGTTGAAGAAAATTTAATTAAAATTGCGCAAGATCAAGGCGCAAAAGGTACTATTTGCTATCAGGAAAAAGCTTTAGGAACTGCACATGCTATTATGTGCGCTAAAGAATCAATTTCAGGAAAAACGGTGGTTGCTTTTGCAGATACTTTATTTAAAGCAGACTTTGTGATGGACACTAATCAAGAAGGTGTAATTTGGGTACAAGCAATTGAAGATCCTCGCCAATTTGGTGTAGTAAAATTAAATGATGCAGGTGTAATTACTGATTTTGTTGAAAAGCCGGAAACATTTATAAGTGACCTGGCCATTATCGGCATTTATTATTTTAAAGATGGAGATAATCTTAAAAAAGAATTGCAATATTTATTAAACAACAATATTACTGAAAAAGGAGAATTTCAATTAACTAACGCGCTTGAAAACATGAAGCAAAAAGGCATTGTGTTTACACCTGGTAAAGTTACAGAATGGTTAGATTGTGGCAATAAAGATGCAACCGTTTATACAAATCAACGTGTTTTAGAATTCAACATTGGAACAACCGAATTAAAAGGTAAAAACAGTCTTACCGAAAATAGTACCATTATCGAACCTTGTTATATTGGAGATAATGTTACAATTAAAAACTCTGTAGTTGGACCTCATGTATCTATTGGCGCTGGAAGCTTAGTAAGTAATGCCATTGTAAAAAACAGTATTATTCAATCCAATACTAAATTAAGTAACGCCATAATTACCAATAGTATGATTGGAGAAGGTGCTGAAGTAAACGGAAAGACTTTAGACTTAAGCATGAGTGATTATACAACTATTACTTTTTAATAATACAAATTTATCTTTTAAAGAAAATCTATTTTCGATTAGCCGACAAGGCTATGCAATAAAAAATTGAAATCTAAAACATATATATATTTAAATTTACTGCTATGTTTATTAGTTGTTTTTAGCTCCTGTAAATCAAAAAAGCAAATTACCAAAACAAGTGAAAGTAAAACTAACAACATTTCTGAACAGAATCAAATTACTTTTGCTTATAGTTTTATAGAAGGTTGTAAAGAAAGAATGAAAGGTAATATCGAACTTGCAGAAAACAAATTTAAAGAATGCTTAAAACTAGATCCTTCATCTGCTGCCGTAAAATACGAATTAGGAAATATATATAGGTATAACGGTTTTTACGACATCGCACTAAAATATGCAAAGGAATGTGCCGCTGCTGATCCAAAAAATGAATGGTACCAATTATTATATATTGAATGCTTACACAACAAGCGTATGTTTGAGCAAGCAGGTGAAATTTATTTAAAGCTTATTAAGTATTATCCTAACCGCCCGGAATTTCTAGAAGGCTTAGCGGCAGAATATATGTATAGTGGCAATTATGAAAAATCATACAAAGCCTATGATGACTTAGAAAAAAAATTTGGGCAAAATGAAACATTTACTTTAAACAAGATTAAGCTACTTAAACAACTCGGAAAAAATACTGAAATAGAACTTGAATTTAAAAAACTCATTGCTTCTAATCCTATTGAAGCAAGATATTATACTTACTTAGCCGAGTTTTATCAACAAACAAATCAAAAAGATAAAGCAATGAATACTTATCAAGAAATTTTGAGAGTTGATCCTAAAAATCCATTTGTTCATTTAGCTTTAGCAGAATATTATAAAGGTGAGGATGATAAAGAAAATGTTTATAAAGAAATAAAAATTGCATTTGAAAATCCAGACTTAGACGTTGAAACAAAAATAAAAATTTTAGCTTC
>CAISYO010000159.1 GCA_903889745.1 uncultured Bacteroidota bacterium
GGAGAAACGGTAGACTCGCCATCTTGAGGGGGTGGTGCTCGTAAGGGCGTGAGGGTTCAAATCCCTCCATGGTCACTTTATAAATTTACAGTTTATTCTCATTTTTTTCAGTGATTTTTCAATATAAACTTTTTTTTGTTTATTTTTTTACTACATTTGTTGAACAAAATTAACATCAATGAATAATGTAAAAAATGTTTTTAGTATCAAGGATTTAGAGAATCTATCGGGTATTAAAGCACACACCATTCGAATTTGGGAAAAAAGATATAATGTTTTAGAACCTATGCGTTCTGAAACAAATATCCGTTTTTATGATATAAAAAATTTACAAAAACTGCTAAGTATTGTATTACTTCATAATTATGGGTATAAAATATCTAAAATATCTTCACTATCGCATGAAGAATTCAACAAATTAGCAAATGACATTATTTCTGAAAAAAGCGCAAAAAATCATGCTATAAGTACTTTTAAAGTAGCCATGATGAACTTTGATCAAACTTTGTTTTTTAATACTTATAATAAACTCTTGAATGAAAAAACATTTAAAGAAGTTTTTTATTCGGTTTTTATTCCTCTCATGCAAGAGTTAGGCTTTTTATGGCAAACCGACACGATAAGTCCGGCACATGAACATTTTATTACCTATCTCATCAAACAAAAACTGTTAATTAATACCGAGAAAGTTCAAATTCTAACACCAACAAAGGAAGATAAAGTTTTTGTTTTATTTTTACCTTCAAATGAGATACATGAACTTGGTATTATGTACTTAAACTATGAAATATTATTAAATGGATACCAAACCATTTATCTTGGTGAAAGTATTCCAATTGATAGTTTACTTGATCTAAAAAGTGCATTTGAAAAAATAACGTTTGTAAGCTATTTTACGGTAGAACCAAATCAAGAAATTATTGAAGATTACATTGATGAAATGCATGAAAAATTAATAAAAGATTCTGATAACGAAATATTGATCTTAGGCAGAATGACAGCTGAAATTAAAAATAAAAATAAATACAAAAATATTCATGTTTTTAATAGCATTGAAGATCTAACTTCTTCTTGTTTGTAACAATTGGATAGGTTTTGTTGATTACTATTTTTATAATATAAAATTATTTAAAGTGCGAAAAAAAATTGCAATTATTGGTTCAGGATTCTCTTCATTGGCAGCCGCTTGTTATTTAGCAAAAGCTGGAAATGAAGTTACTATTTACGAAAAGAATGAAACCATAGGTGGAAGAGCCCGTCAGTTAAAAAAAGAAGGTTTTACTTTTGATATTGGCCCAACATGGTATTGGATGCCCGATGTTTTTGAACGTTTTTTTGGCGATTTTAACAAAAAACCATCAGACTATTATGAATTAATAAAATTATCACCTGCCTATCAGGTTTACTTTGGGCAACTTGATTTTGTTACGATAGCTGATAATTTGCCCGAAATTGTTTCTACTTTTGAATCAATTGAAAAGGGAAGCGGTAAAAAACTAGAACAATTCATGGCAAAGGCACAAAGCAATTATAATATTGCCATAAAAGATTTAGTATACAGACCAGGAGAATCGCCACTGGAATTAGTAACGCTTGAAACTGCAAAAAAAGTTGATCAGTTTTTTAGTACCATTTCAAAAGACGTTAGAAAACGATTTAAAAACACAAAACTTGTACAAATATTAGAATTTCCAGTTTTATTTCTGGGTGCTAAACCAAGTGATACACCATCTTTCTATAGTTTCATGAATTTTGCCGATTTTGGCTTAGGAACTTTTCATCCAAAAAACGGAATGTATTCGGTAATTCTGGCCATGGAAGAGCTTGCTAAAGAACTTGGAGTAACAATTCAAACCAATGCAACTACTGAAAAAATAAATGTCTTAAATGGCAAAGCAACTGGTTTAATAGTTAATAATAAAACCATTCAATCAGATATAGTGCTTAGTGGTGCTGATTATCATCATTCAGAAACACTTTTAGATGAAAAGTATCGTCAATATTCTGAAAAATATTGGAGCAAAAAAACATTTGCACCTTCTTCGCTTCTATTTTATGTTGGATTTGATAAAAAAATTGAAAACGTAGAACACCATTCATTGTTTTTTGATGTCGATTTTGATGTGCATGCAAAGGCTATCTATGATAATCCTAAATGGCCAGAAGAGCCATTGTTTTATGCTAGTTTTCCTTCAAAAACAGACGAAAATAGTGCTCCTAAAGGTAAAGAAGCGGGTATATTTTTAATACCAATTGCTCCTGGTTTAGAAGATACACCTGAATTAAGAGAAGTATATTTTGAAAAAATAATTACACGTTTTGAACACTTAACAAATCAAAATGTAAAAAATAATATTATCTTTAAGGAATCTTTTTGCGTAAACGATTTTGTAAAAGATTATAATTCATACAAAGGAAATGCATACGGAATGGCAAATACACTGTTACAAACTGCTTTTTTAAGACCAAAATTGAAAAGCAAAAAGGTTACAAATTTATATTTTACTGGTCAACTAACTGTTCCAGGACCCGGAGTTCCACCTGCTTTAATTTCAGGTAAATTAGTTTCCGATTTAATAGAAAAGTATCAATAGTATGAAATCAATTTTTGATAATGTTTCCTTTGATTGTAGTGTAAAAGTAACAAAAGCTTATAGTACATCATTTTCTTCTGCAGTAAAAATGCTAGCCCCTAGTATACGTCAGGATATTTATAATATTTATGGGTTTGTTAGGTTTGCTGACGAAATTGTAGATACTTTTCACGATTATGATAAAGAAATTTTATTTACCCA
>CAISYO010000160.1 GCA_903889745.1 uncultured Bacteroidota bacterium
AGTTCCTTTTGCTATAGATTTTATTTTACATGTTTCAAAAATATTCATATCTGATTTAAGTAGACTTCAAAATTATTAATCTCGTGCATTCAGAGTATCCGGGTTACCGCTAACGTTTCGCAGCTACCCGAAGGGCGGGACTTTTACCACAAAACTTGATTTGAAAAACTAATGTTTGATTTACCACAAAACTGTCTTTGGAATACAAAACCCCGCCTTTTGGGTAGGTGCTGTTATGTGCTGTGGTTTTAGTCATTTTAGATTTCGTAAATTTTACTCACAAACTTATATGCTTGTTTTTCGCCTGTATTAGGATTAATCCATTCGTCAATTTCTTTTGGGATTGACGTTAAGATATACGCATTATTATAAGTAACATCACCTTGTCGAATTCTGTCATAAAAGTCTTGGTCTGTCATAGAAACCCCTTTAATTGGAAAGCGTGCACCTGACCAAGAAAAATCAATTTTTGCTTTATCCCTTTCGTTTTTATAAATTCTTACATTACTCACTTTCATAAATGATTCTGTTGGTACATTTACAGTAGCAAATTCTTGTTCATTTAAAAATGTTTTATAATTCCCCCAAAAACCTTTATAAGAGTATTGTTCATATGCCCAATTTAAATCTTCTTGGGTTTTGCTTCCTATTTTCCTGCAGGAATTATTATCAATAACCCAGTTTTCTTGCTGTTTACCTTGAGGCATATGTCTTCCATCAAACTCAATAATATCAAGTGCTTTTGCAAAGTCAATTTCATGTCCTTGGATAGCACCTGCATGACCATCATCTTTAACTATCCGAATCCATTTGCTTGGCTCGTCTAAATCAAGACCGCCAGGACACAGACCGCCAGTTTTGCAACTAACTGCTAATAATAATACTCTCTTTCTCATTTTAAATGTCCTCCTAATTTAATTTCGTTACCAAATTTTTTAAGTAACATATCAGTTATTAACCTACGATGGCATTTTTCTGTAGTATGTTCAGAACAGAGAAGGACTACGTTTTCGTAACCCTTAAATTGCTCTGCAAAGTTTCCAATTTTGGATTTAGTCTCTAAGTACTTATTGAACTCTATTTCGAATAATTTATAGTCTTTACTCATGGCAGACCCTTTCGTCCTTACCTCCTTGAGTAATTCATTTTGAGGTGCTAAGTCTACCCTATGTACATACTTGCATCCATTTGCCAATTTATCTAAGAAAAAAGGCAAATCCTTTTCAAATGCAAATCTTGATAATTGGCCATTAGGATTTAGCCTAACATCAATTAGACAATCTATTTTATTGTCTTTTAATAATCCAAAAAACTCTTCTGCGGATTTTTGAGTAAATCCAATACTAAATAAATTCATCATATTCTTTTTGATTGTTTTGATTGTTAATTTTCTTTTTCCAGCCATGCATTAAATTCCAATATCTATCACAAAAGTCAATTGTTTTATCTTGTATAGAATCACCAAAATAATTATCAATTTTTGCCGGTTCAAATATGCTAGAATTTAAAACATCTAATTTTTTTATTTCCGTTTTATTTAAAACCATTTCTGACAATTCCTTGTTTAAATTATCACTTGTGACAGTTACAATTTCACCATTCTGATTTTTAGTAATATGTACTACTTCTATCCAATCGCCAAACTTTTCCTCAATCTTTTTACTTACCAAAAAAAATCTGTGACAGTCAATTGGTCTTTTCTCGCTACACATAAGTGCTAGAGTGTAGCTATTATCATATGCACTTTCGATTCTCTTTATTCCTTCTGAAAAATATTCATCTGTTCTAAATTTTTTAAAATCAACGATTTCCTCATATTCATAAAGCTCAGTATTTTCAGGTCTATTGCTTTTTGTTATTGGAAATATATCTTCAAAAAAGATATCAGATGCTTTAGAAAAAACATCTTGCATTGGACTTGCTTTTGCTCCAAGCTCTGGCATATGCCCATATGAAATTGAAAAATGTTTACCTGCAACTTTTAAATTGTCGGCATTGCATTGTGGATACTGCTTTGAATAGGGCATAGAGCGAACATCAACTAAATGAGTCACATTTAACTCTTTCAAAGTATTAAACATTTTTTCAATGTCAATTACTGCTCCATTTTGAAATAGCGTGTAGCCAATTGTGTATAATTTACTTTTCTCCATTTTATATAATACCTAAATTGGTGTTTTTATTAAAAGTATCTATAATCGCTTTTGTAAAATTTAATTCGAATGTACTTTTCTTATCGTTTTCCTTGAAAGCATCTGAATACTTAGTAATCATTTCACTAACCTTTTGATTGTATTCTGTATGCTGGTGATCAAAGAATATCTTATTTACATTTGCTATTTTCTGAATGTACAACAAAATAAACTCTTCAAGTCCTAATTCAAAATATCTACAACTAATTGCCCAGTTGTTAATGTTAAAAATGTCGTTTATTCGGCTAAATGTTACAGCAGAGCAAATTCCCAAATTTTCACCATTTTCTCTAATTATTTCAAAATATAATGATTCTGTATCATCATTAAAGTTATCATCATTTAGTGAAAATTTAAATTGGTTTGACTTAGAGTACAATTTTATTGATTCAGTATGCTGGTCATCATTCAATACCTTAACATTAAGTTTGGGCAAAGAATTTTGTATACGTTCCGTTTGTATTATTTTATATTGCTTTCTTCTATTCTGCGAATTTATAGACAACTCGGCTCTTTCAAATATACAGCCAGCAATTAATTTAGTGACTAATTCATTATGATTTCCCCATTCTGGGACAAACACTTCTGACCATTTTTGCTTCACCTCATCTCTCACTATTTGATTATCGTCAATAAAGACGATTGAACTTGGTAAAATGGAAAGTTGTTCTGATATTATTCTAATATTTTCACTTTTGTCGTTGTTATTTGCAATGATGTAATCAAGCTGATTTTTTAATGGAAAAATATTGACATCTAATTTTTCAATTAATGTTTCAACCATTTTAGAATCATTTCTTGAAGATATAGCAATGAAAATGCCCAACTCAATTCCTAAGGCTTTAACAAATTTCATAAATTCAATAAACGGAATTGCTTTTTCAGAGTTCATATTTTCTATGATCTTATCGATTCCGTCTTCGGAAAGAGTTCCCTTCCACAATGTGTCATCTAAGTCTAGTACAATAGCTTTATATAACGTTTTTAACTTACTAATTATTTGTGCAACAATCCTAGTTATGAATATTCCAACGAGATGTATGTCTGTCTTACTTGAAAGTTCGACTATGGTTGGTAAATTATGAATTTGATATTTAAAGTTGAAGGATGTATTCTTTGTAATATTTTTACAAGTAATGTCGATTTCATGAATATTTTCTTCGTTGCCTTCAAATTCTATTTTAAAATTGTTTTCCTTGAGTTGCTCAAACAACCAAGTTAAATTATTGTCGTCTTTGGGAATAAACTTCTTTAGTCCTGAAATAGCAATTATAAATTCGTCTTTATTATAGTTGCGAAACTTTTTGACAAAGTCACTTATGTAAATGCAAAGAAATGAGTTGTCAATATTTTGACACCCATTGCAATCTGCATTTACACTTAGTTTTTCTGACTTAGCCATTCTTTAATATCATTTTAATTCAAACTTTGACTGCATTATTTATAATTTGTTGTATTGACTACTATTTAAGCCATTCGTTAGGAATATTAAAATCATCAGCTTTTTCAAAATAAACAGGTGACAAATCAAGAAATTCCCCTTCAGTGTAAAACTCAATGCCTTCTGCATCATCCTTCTCATAATAATCACTTAAATGAAGGTTATAGCCTTTCTTATTATTATGTTCGTACTCATCATAGCACA
>CAISYO010000161.1 GCA_903889745.1 uncultured Bacteroidota bacterium
CAACGAAAAAAAATTAATACCCACTATGAAACAATCTTTTTTTGCCAAATTTCTTATATTTAGTTCCCTTTTTCTAATGTTATCCTGTGGTACGACAAAAAAAATTGAAGCGCTAAAACCTAATCCTTCAAACGATGATCCAGTAGTGTATAAAAACAAAACTTCTTTTGTGACTATGCCTATAGAAATTTCGCTAAAAGAAATAGAACATCAGTTAAACAAAAATTTAAACGGATTAATCTATAACGATACTATTTTACGTGACGACAAAACCGAAATGAAAATTTGGAAAACTGCACCTATAAAAATAACAGAAAAAAACGGAAATATTATTTCTGCCATTCCGCTAAAAATTTGGGCAAAATTTAAATATGGTACCGATTTTATGGGATTAAATGACACGCGTGAAATTAATTTAAACGGAACTATCACATTAAATAGTGCTTCACATTTATCAAACTGGAAACTAACAACGTCTTCTAAAATTGAAAATTTTGAATGGAAGGAGAGCCCGAGTATTTTAGTAGGAGGAAAAAATGTACCAATCACCTATATCATTAATCCGACGTTGGGAATATTTAAATCGAAAATTGCAAAAAAAGTAGATCAAGCCATTGATAAAACTTGTGATTTTAAACCCCATGTACTTGCTGTTGTTGAAAAATTGAGTACACCGTTTGTGACCAGTGAACAATATGAAACGTGGTTTAAAATGGTTCCTATAGAATTGTATGTTACTGATGCAAAGCTTTCCAAATCAAAAATAACCATGAATATGGGATTAAAATGTAACATGCAAACCATGGTGGGACAACAGCCTAAAAACGGTTTTGATGCTTCAAAAATTGTCTTAAAACCAGTTTCTGACATTCCAGAAAAAACAACCGCTTCAGTAGTTGCTGTTTCCACTTATGAAAGTGCGAGTAAAATTGTAACTAAAAATTTTCAAGGACAAGAATTTGGATCGGGAAGCAGAAAAATTGTCGTTCAAAAAGTTGATTTATGGCACAAAGATGGAAAAATAGTTATTGCATTAGATGTGTTAGGAAACATCAATGGAACTATATATTTATCTGGAATTCCTAATTACAATGCTGTTACCAAAGAGATCTACTTTGATCAAATGGAATACGTATTAAATACCAAAAGTATTTTAATGAAATCAGCAAACTGGCTCATGCAAGGCACAATTTTGAAGAAAATTGAAGAGAATTGTCGTTATTCAATTAAAGGAAATCTTGAGGAAGGTAAAAAAAGTATGATTCCATATTTGTCGAATTATTCACCTATGAAAGGTGTTTTTGTCAACGGAACTTTAAATGATTTCGAATTTGAAAAAGTAGAATTAACAGATAAAGCCATTATAGCATTTATTACTACTTCAGGAAAAATGAACATCAAAGTAGACGGAATGGAATAATTTAGAATTTACTGTGTTTTCTTCTTTCCGTAGCGCATTTTGTAAATAAAATAACCAATAACCCCAACTAAAACATACGGAATAGCCATTAAATAAACAATTCCGTCGTTAACAGCCTCAGCTTTTACACCACCCTCCTCACTTTCAAGTGCAGCACGACACATGGCACATTGGGCTTTAGATGAAAGTGAAAAGAAAAAAGAAAAAAGAAAAAAGAGCAATAACTTAATCTTACTTTCTCTTTGTTCTATATTCTTTATTCTATATTCTTTAGTGCACATAATAAGGTGAAATCATTAAATAAACAATTACACCTGTAACCGCAACATATAACCAAATTGGGAACGTAATTTTAGCTATTTTTTTGTGCTTATCAAATTGTTGCGACCAGGCTTTTACATAAGTAGTTAAAACCAATGGAATAATGATAACCGACAATACAATATGTGTTATTAAAATAAAATAATACACGTATTTTATGATACCTTCGCCGCCAAATTTTGTTGAATCTGACGTCATGTGATAGGCAACATACATTCCTAAAAACGCAACCGAACAAGCAATAGCTGTTTTCATTAAGTTTTCGTGAAGTTTACGATTTCCGTTTTTAATGGCAATAACGGCGGCCACTAAAAGCACAGCCGTTAATCCATTAATTGTAGCATAAATAGGTGGTAAAAACGATAATGGTTCAACATCAAAACCCATTTTTCTTAGGTTTATTCCAAAAAGCAATGCAACTACAACCGGAATTGCAATAGAAACTACTGTAATTAATTTATTGTATTTTGTTTCTTTATTATTTTCCATTTTTTTTATTTTTAAACATATAAGTCTTGAAAACTATTCTTCTAATAATTTTTTAATATCTTCTTTTATTGCTTCTACACCAGATGTTTCTAATCCATCGTAATATAAAATTGGATTGCCTTGCGCATCTTTTCTACATCTAATCTTTCCTTCTTTATCTACTAAAGCAAATAACCCCGAATGTTCAAATCCGCCCGCTGCTTTATTATTTTCTCCGGCATATAAATTGAAACCTTTATTTGCTAAATTATAAATATATTCTTTATCGCCCGTTAAAAAATGCCAATTGTAATGTTTGACCCCTAATAAATTAGCATGTTCTTTTAAAACAGCAGCAGTGTCATGTTCTGGATCAATGGTAATGGACGCCAAACCAAAATTAGGATTCCCATAAAATGCTTCTTGCAATTGCAACATACTTTGATTCATCTTAGGGCAAATTGTAGGACAAGTCGAAAAAAAGAATTCCACCACATATACTTTTCCTAAATAATCTTTATCCGAAATTTTCTTATCGTTTTGATCGGTTAATTCAAAGGCAGGAACGGGTCCAATTTCAATTAAATCTGATTTTTGAAACTTTGCAATAATTTTTGGTACTGCCCAAATTCCGAAAATTAAAACTATAAAAGAAATTCCAATATATGATTTATTTTTCATTCGATTTCTTATTTATTTCTTTCAATGTTTTCTTGAATGTTATCTCTAAAAGCATCTTTTCGGGCATTATTATTCTTTTTAAGCGCTAAACGGTATTCGCGAAGTATGATTTTAACATCATCGGTCATTTCGTTGTGTAAATCTGCTGCAGAAATAGTATTATAACTTTCCTTATATTCTTCTTGCCCTTTTTTGTTTTTCCCTTTTCTACCGCGGTGATTTAATTCTTTATCCACAATAATTACAGCGGGTGTACCAAAATTTGCATCTAATTTTCCAACTAATTTATAGCTATTATAGAAAGTTTGAATTGCCTCGGGAGTTGCAAAAACGAATTTCCATCCTTTCATTTCGCCTGTAATTGGAGCTAATTCATCTAAAATTTGTTTAGCTTTAACTTCATTCCCAACAGGAGTTACCATAACCATTTGAAAATCTTTAAAGCCTTTATATTTATTATAAATTTTCTGATTTAAATTAAAAAAATTACCTCTGTTTTCAATAACATTATTACCAACAAATCCTAAAACTGTAATTTTATCTTTCATGCTTATTTTCTCTTGATTCAATCCTACCCAGTTTGCAGGAATATCGGCATTAGCTTTTGAAATAGTGGGTAAAAAAAGAGAATTGTGTGTTGCCGTAGAGAATATTAAATAAATAGCAATCGGCAAAACAAAGAGTAATATGAGGACTAATTTATTTTTCATTAGTTATACTAATTTTAGTTCATACAAAAGTAAAAAAAATCCCGATGTAAATCGGGATTAAATTATAGAAACAAGTGTTAAAAATTCCACTTAATGTGTCCTGTTTTATAAACATCAAAAACGTATGCTCCTTCAATTAAAACAATAAAGCATAAATATAAGATTAGGAAAACAACCGTCCAAACGATAGATCTTCTTAACCATTTGTTTTCGCCCTCCATGTGCATGAAAGCCCATGTGATATAATATGCTTTAACAATGGTCAAAATAATGAATAACCAATTTAGTAAATTCATTCCTATAAAATTATTAAAATATAATGATTTAGGCTTAAAAATACCAAACAAAACTTCAACAATAGTTATAATTGATAAAATTATAAATACTTTCCAAATTCTTCCTGTATGTGATTCGTGTGCTTGTGCCATGATATGCTTTTATTAAATAAATTATACTAAGTAGAAGAAAGTAAATACAAACACCCATACTAAATCTACAAAGTGCCAATATAATCCAACTTTTTCAACCATTTCGTAACTTTTTCTTTTTTCGTAAGTTCCTAATAAAATATTAAAGAAAATAATGATATTGATCATAACTCCAGTAAACACGTGGAAACCGTGGAAACCTGTAATGAAGAAAAAGAAGTTTGCAAATAATTTACTGCCATATTCATTACGAACTAAGTTTGCACCTTCTACAACATATTTAGTTTCGGCGATTATTTTTAATGATTCTTCTCTAGTTAAAACTGTTTTTTCTTTTTCAGCAGTAATTATTTCCGTACGTACTAAAATAGATTCATCAGCTTTAAAACCTTGTACTACTTCATTTATAGAATAGGATGGAATCGTAGCTTCTGACATAAACCAAAAACCATTATTTCTATTTAATTGCTCTCTATCTTCTGGCAATGTTAAAGCGAAATCGGCTAATGCAACTCTTTCATATTCTCCATCAGCACCTTTTTTAACAAATTGTAAAATAGATCCACCTTTAGTTTCAACAGCTCCATATTCACCTTTGATGAAATTCTTCCATTCCCAAGCTTGAGAACCTAAGAATATAAAACCACCAACGATTGTTAGTGCCATATAAACCGCAACTTTATTTTTCTTCATGTGGTGCCCTGCATCTACAGCTAACACCATAGTTACTGATGAAAAGATTAAGATAAACGTCATTAATGCCACATAGTACATTGGTGCGTTAACACCATGCGCAAATGGAAAGTGATTAAAAACCTCATCGGCTATAGGCCATGTTTCAATGTATTTAAATCTTGAAAAACCATACGCGGCTAAGAATCCTGAAAAGGTTAATGCATCTGATAAGATGAAAAACCACATCATCATTTTACCATAAGTTGCTCCTAATGGTCCTGGACCTCCGTCTAAAGCGTGTTCATTTGAAATAACTGTCGCTCCCATAAATTTTTTAATTGTTTAAAAAGTTCTCAAATTTATTATTTTTTTTCTATTTGAAAAAATAGAAAAACAAAAACAAATAAACCCAAATAAAATCCATAAAGTGCCAATACATCGCACTGAGCTCAATACCAAGGGTTTGAGTCGAATTGTATTTTTGTTTATAATGATTATAAATTACTACTAAAAGTGAAATTATTCCGCCTAATAGATGTGCAATATGAACTAATACTGAAATATACAAAAATGATGTTGTGACATTACTTTCGCTTCCTGTAAAAAAATATCCATTTTCAATTACTTGTCCAAATCCTTTAAATTGCAATACAATAAATGCAATTCCTAATGCTAAAGTGGAAAGTAATAAAATTGTTGTTTGATTTCGGTTGCCTTTTTTCATGGTTTGTAACGCTGAATAAAAGGTAAAACTACTTACTAACATTGCAATCGTACTGAATAAAAAAGCATTAGGTAATTGAAAATCCTTTAACCAGTCTGGTCTAGATTTACTCACTACATAAGCACTAGTTAAACCCGCAAAAATCATGCAGATGCTAATCATTCCAAACCATAATAATAGCTTGTATGTTTTTCCTTTGCGTTCTTGTTCTTCTTCAAAAGTCATTCTATTTTCCATAACTATCGTAAAAATTTATCTACAACATATACAATTTGTAGCAATGATATGTAAGAAACACTTACCAACATTAATTTTCGGGCCGCTTTTGCATCCATTGCATTATGTAATTTAAATGCATAAAATAACATCCAAATTCCTAACACTCCAACAATAATTACCGCCGGAATGGACAAGAATAAATGACCCGTAAACCCAAATGCTGGAATTACCGATGCTAAAATAGTCCAAAAAGTATATAATATTATTTGTAAAGCCGTCTTTTTATCTTTTTTACCCGTAGGCAACATAAAAAATCCTGCTTTTTTATAATCGTCAAATAAAAACCAACCAATTGCCCAAAAATGAGGAAATTGCCAAAAGAACTGAATGATAAATAACGTTCCTGCTTCAATTCCAAAGTGACGCGTAGCGGCCACCCAACCTAACATAAACGGAATAGCTCCGGGAAACGCACCCACAAAAACTGATAATGGTGTAATAGTTTTTAAAGGCGTATATAAACTAACATACATAAAAAGCGAAATGGCACTAAACATTGCTGTTTTCGGATTCACATTATATAAAATAATTAACCCTAAAATAGTCAGTACACTTCCAAAAATAAATGCTGTTTGTTTAGTCATTCGTTCTGAAGGCAACGGACGATTTTTTGTGCGATCCATTAACGCATCTAAATCTTTTTCAATAATTTGATTGAAAACATTTGAAGCGCCCACCATGCAATAACCTCCTACGGCTAACAAAAATAATACATACCAATTGTAAGAAGACCAAGAATCTATTCCTAACAAATAACCAGCAATGGTTGAAAAAACAACACTGATAGCTAATCGAGCTTTTGTAATTTCTACAAAATCTATATAGAACGAGGTTTTTGTTTGATTAATTGTTTCCAATGTAATAATGTGTTTTCGCTATAAAATGCGTGCAAAGATACGATATGAAAATTAGATTTTAGAATTTAAAAAATTGAAAATTTAGTTAAAATTGAAAAAAATAATTAATAGTCACTATTTGAAATTTCACCAGTAACAATTGCCTTTGCAGAAGAAGTACCAATTCGTTTCACCCCTAACTGAATCATCTCAATAACTTCATCATACGTTCTAACTCCTCCAGCTGCTTTTACAGGCAATGGAAATGAGTTTTCAAGCATTAATTTAATCGTTGGTAAAGTGGCTCCATTTGGCGCACTATCAGTAGTTTTATAAAAACCAGTTGACGATTTTACAAACACTTTTTCATACTCCTTTTCTGAAAAATTTGCAATTACCGTATTTTTAATCAGTGCTGTTAACTGAACGATTTGATGTGTATCTAAAGCTGCAACCTCAATAATCCATTTGACTATTTTATGATGTGCTAAACCAAGTTGCGTACAAGCAATTACTTGTTGTTTAACCTCATCAATTAATCCGTTTTTAAACGCTTTATAATTGATTACAAAATCTAAATCATCTGCTCCACTTACTATAGCTTCATTTGCTTCTTTGAGTTTATCGGATAATGAACCTTCGCCTTCTGGAAAATCGATAACGGTTCCAATCGTAACTTTAGATTTTGCCTTTTGTATCATTTCTTTTGCTAAAGCTACTTGCTCTGGTCGAATCATGATCAATTTGAATTGGCAATCGATTGCTTCTTGAATGGCATTTTTTACAATGACTGTATTTTCAGCTTCAGATAAATTAGCTTGATCCGCCGTTTTCAAATAGGTTGAATCTAAATAATTTCTAATATCCATTGTTCTGGTTTGATTTACATGTAAAAATAAAAAATCCCATCGAAATGGGATCTTTTATTAGGTTTTATTTCTATTTCAACTTTCTTATTTTTGTATACAACAAAATTATAAAAAACCCTGTTAGTGTTCCAATTGAATTAGCTAAAAAATCGTAAAAATCTGCTTGACGATTTGCCGTGAGTTTTGCTTGGAAAAATTCCATACAAATTCCGTAAAACAAAGTTACTAGGACTAATATTAAATCGAATCTGCGATGCTTCACAAAACGTTTTAATCCGAAATACCACAAGACAAAAAACACAAAATAAAAAACGAAATGGGCTGTTTTGTCGTTTCCAGGTATCGAAATAGCTGGCATATTTTTTAAACTTGCTAAACTGGCAACGGTAACTCCAATTGTCCAAAGAATGGCTAGAATTAAAAAATTACGCTCCGATAAGTGCTTTGTAATCTTCACTTGATAAAAGTGTCTCAATTTCTGAAACATCTGAAATTTTAACTTTTACCATCCAACCATCACCATAAGGATCTGTGTTTACTTTTTCAGGATCCGATTCTAATGAATCATTGAACTCGATAATTTCTCCAGAAAGTGGTAAAAATAAATCGGAAACCGTTTTTACAGCTTCAACTGTTCCAAAAACTTCATCTTTATCTAGTGTTTGGTCTAAAGTTTCAACTTCAACATAGACAATGTCTCCCAATTCTTTTTGAGCAAAATCGGTAATTCCTACAGTTGCAATGTCGCCATCAACAGAAACCCACTCGTGGTCTTTAGTGTATTTTAAATTAGCTGGTATATTCATTTTGGTTTATTTTTTTAGTGCTACAAATGTAATTGTATTTATTGAATTGTAAAAAAGGTTTTCATAATTTTTAATTTCCAAAATTATATCGCAAAGTAAATCCTGCTCTTATGTTTGTAATTGGAAATGAAGTGGATATCACAGCTTGTGAAAACTGATGATCATAATACAAAATTGCGGTCATATTTTTACTAAATGAATAATCAGCTGTAAATTTAATTGACCACATATCTTGACCGCCTCCCAATTGATTGTTATTATAATCTAAGTAACGAACAATAGTATTATTTTTTCGTAAAGAAAAATCGGCTTTAATATTAATATCACTTTTAATAACACCTGAAACATTGTCAGCTAATGAAGAATTAATAGTTACATCTTTAATGCGATATCCTAACCCAATAATATATTCATTTCCACTTACTTCAGTTAGTAAATTATTATCAAAACTCATATTTAAGGTTCGGTCTTTTTTAATTTCAGCTAAAATTTTAAATGAATTTTTAAGCGTCATATCTACTTTAATCAATGGATTAAATTGTTCTGATAAATTCACATTAGAAATTAACTTATTCGCATAAAAATTACCATTAGCATCTGTTGGCGTTGTATTCAAATTTGAACGAAACGCATTGATATTATAACTTGCTCGATACCCATGCTGAATAGAAAATGTTTTAAAGGAATCTTTGAACCATTTATAGCGCATGAAACCCGTATATTTAACATTCCAGTTAGGTAATGGAATCGATTTAAACACTCCGGTTGACACCTTTCCTGCGTCTTGACCAGAATAAGCAGCCAAAAACGATGGTAATAATACTTGCTGACTATTTTTTCCAAATCCAACAGGGTAGCCTTCGGTATCTCTTGGAATTGAGCCTGATCCATAATATTTTTCGGCTAATCGATCGGCAATAATTAAACGATTTGTTCTAAAATCATCAAAAGCAGCAGAACCATTAATATCACTTTGTGAGAACGCGGTTTGAATTAAAATTGTCGAAATGTTGAAGTTACCAAAATCATACGGCGAACGCGAGTTATATTGACCGCCCGAAACATCATATTGTTCTGAATAATTAAATGAATACATACGCTCACCCGTTAAATCAATTTTTAAATCCGGGAAAGGCTCTAACTGAGCAGTAAAATTCAATTGCTTGTTTTTTACTTGTGTAAAATTTTGATTGAACTCTGGAAAAGTAGTTAACCAACCGTTTTTAGCGGCTTCATAACGCACATCTGCTTGACTTCCAAAAACAAATCCAAGCGTTGGTTTTGATGATCCAAAGAAACCTAAACCTGGTAAATAACCCGGTAGTACAGTTCCGCTATTTTCGGTGTAATTAATTTGCAGGTTTTTTATACTTGTTGCAACACCGATTAATCCGCTTACAAAAACATTTCTTTCGGTAGAGGTGTTTTTGGCTTTAGCCGCAACTTTTTGTCCTGGCTTTGGCGCAGCGCCTTTTTCTTTTGTATTGTTTTTAGACTTATTTGATTTGTTTTTAGTTAATCCAATATATTTATAAAAAGTATCCATGTTAAACGTTGTGTTTAACTTATGTGAACTAGCATTTTGAATCGTATTTCCAAGTGCATAATTGGTACCATCTTCTGCTTCTATAGAAGAATAAGCATCGGATGAGCGTTGCCAATTATAATCACCGGTATAAATATAGGTCGATTTTATAAAGGCTAAGACTGGAATTTTATTGATAGGCAAATCATAATTCACCACAATTTGTTGATTATGTTGGTTAGATTGACCAATGTTCCAATAATCATCCCAAATATCTAAACCGTCAATTGGTAAGTTATTTTCGTCTAAATAATTTCGAACAATATTACTAGATGAAGCGGTATAATTTACCCGAAGCGCTTTAGTAATATTATAATTAAATCCGTAATTGTAATTGAAGAAATAATTTCTTCGGTATAAATCACCAAGTCCAATTCCTTGAACATCTACTAAACGAAAACGTTGTTTGTTAAACTGTCTAATGATATTTGAACTAAATGAAATATTAGTGGGTAAAAAATTAAAATTAAAATCACTTAATAATTTATAATAGCCGCTTTTCTTCAAAGCCTTTGAATTCTTAAAAGGCTCAAGTGCTAATGGCTTAAAAGTATAGGCATAATCAACAGAAGATCTATTTTGCTGATCTACTAAACTTTCAATTTCATAATCATGATGTTCTGTTTGATTTAACGAATAAGAAAGTGTTAGGTTTTCTACATCATAAAAATGTGATTTCTTTTCTGGATTTTTTTCTTTTCTAACCCCTATAAAATTGATGCTTGTTCGCTTTGTATAATCAATTGCTCTATTTTGAATATTTGCTCTTTCTGCAGCATCACTCGTTACATCTAATAACTGATCTAGTTCTATATCTTGATAAAATGGATCAAATTTAGGAGTAATGGTTTCTTCGCCAACTCCATAATTAAACGGCAAGTTTACACCCCATTTTTTTGGCAGCAGTTTACCTAAATTAACGTTAGTTACAATGTCATATTGAAAAACATCTTCCCTACTTCTTTCATTTGGACCTTGTTCCAAAGCACCAAAACCAATGGTACTTACACGAGTTGTGGCGGAAACACTTGCAAAATCGGCAATTTTTGCATCAAGATTGGCTATTGCAGCATAACCTCCTTTATTGTCCATATCAGACATACGCAACTCATTGAACCAAACTTCTCCTCGAAGCGGATCGGCCGAATTCTTATTTTTCACACCCACCATTAAAGTCCTAACTAATCCAAAATTTGGATTTCCTTTAATCCCTAATGTCAATTTACTCTCTGAGGAACCTATGGCTTCTTCTTCAACAAAACCAATCCCGTTGGTATCGTATATAATTCCTGGGTCATTGCCTAAAGCTAATATTTTTAACTTTGTTAATAATGCTAGAGGTAATTCAATTTCGTTTTCTGCAGGCCAAATAGCTTCCGCTGAATTTGAACCATGAGGCGTAACTTTTAATGGCATTTCAACTTGATAGAAATTTTCTGTAAAGTCATTTCCAAATCGGATAAAAGCAATCATTTCATCGTCTTGTAAACGGTCTGCATTGGTATTTCCTTCTACAGCCTCGGCATGTAAAAACATTCGTAATTTTTTAAACTGACGCATGTCTACATTCACATTTTTAAATACAGCTCTTGCATCTGCTGTTTCTAATCCTCCTAATCCTGAAAACGCAGGGTTTTTCTTATACACTCTCAACGAAAGAGATTGTTCGTTTTGATTAATTACCGTATTATTATTGTACAATTGTTCTCGAACAACACCTGGTGGCGTTACATAATTTACTGGTGTTCTATTACCGTTTTCTTGAATATTTAGAGCCACAACATCAAAACCAGTATTATCATCATCAACATCAATATCATTTACATCTAGCGAACTGGTGTATCGTCTCCATTCTCCTCTAACTAAATCTAGTGCTCCAAAACGTAGCGTTACTTCTTCTTTAAAACCAGCCATATACATACGCATAAATCGGATAGATCTGAAATCTGAAATTGGCCCTACTTTATTAGCATTGGTAAACTCTAGAATTGGTATTTTATATAAAATCCAGCGAACTTTACCTGTTTCTCCATTAGGCAATTCAACATTATTATCTTCTCGAGAATCGGCTATATAATTTTGTCCAACTGGAACTGCTCCTGGAGGATAATAATGAATAGGCACTTCAAATTTAAAATAGGCATTAATGGTATTCATTGTGTTGTCGCGATTGACATCTTCTACATCTGGATAAGTTGAATTTCCTCTATTGGTATCGGTAACCGTTACTGGTGAATTGCCTTCATTCCCATTATAATTTTTATATCTATTAATCACATCACCCGATGCGCTCAAGTAGAATTGATAATTATCGGCCGCAGGATCGGGTTGCCCGGCAAAGTTGGTATATTTTGCTGCTTCTTCAGCATCTCTATAACCATCATAACCAGCATCTTGAACTGTTCTATTTGCCTCTGAAGTATCAAATGCATAAATTAATGATTGAGAAGCAGGCACTTGTCCCCATGTGGTTTCAACCATTGGTTGAGAAGCATTTACTTCGGGCAAACCATTTTCATATAATTTTCTTCCGTCTCTTAAAACGTCTTCTGAAATTTCTCCTAAATTGAATACTAATTTTCCTGTATTTGTAGGATCTGCCACATCATCTGGATTTCCATAATATGGATCCATCGCCCAAAACTGAATATATTCTACATTTGATTGTTCAAAATTTGTTGAATTAATTGGTCGCATAATACCCGCCCAGTTATTTGGTGCATCAGCATCAGAAAAAACGTTTGTTGCTGATAATGCAGGATTAAAATTATAAGGCCCTCGATCTTTTGGAAAATACGTTAAATCCAAAGTATTAATCACCGTTGTTTGTCCTTGTGCAATATCGGTCACGGGATATAATTCTCTACTGAAAATACGTCGGGTTTTGTTCAATGACAAATCATCATCATTAACACCTGAAGGTCTTTGCGTATAAAAAACAGGGTCTATATTATACCATGCCATTTTTGCTCTTTTGAAACCTACACTCAATACATCAACTGCTGGTTCATCTGCTGTAGGATTGCCATCAAAACCTTCTTCTAAAGGCACACTTGCTAATGACCAAGAAAGTGGCGAACGCATGTCTATGGTAGATTGTGATCCTTCAAAATCATCAATATACGTTGTAGCTTCTCCATTGAACTGATCAGTTTTTGAACTACCCGGTTTCAAATATGCAAACTCACCTCTAAATGAAATACTTGATGGTACATCGGTATCAATATTTGGCAATTTATTTACTAATCTCGTTAAAAACGGAACTTCGGTAGAAAAATTAGTATTGAAACCAAAAATGGTATTATTTACAGATTCTTGTCCATAGTTTGATTTTGTTGTAAATGGTCGCTCAGACATATTTAATACGGTAGCGCCAATTAAGAAATTGTCGTTAAATTTATGCTCTACATTTAAACCCCAGAATCGTCTAGTTTGTTGTCCAAATACAGAATTATTTTCGACCGATACTTCAATAGGTGTGTTTGAAGCTTGCAAAGAAGGATCAATAATTTGAACCTTTCCTAATTGATAATTTACGGTATAATCTACTCCTTCAACTAAAGTTCTTCCTCCAGCAGTAACCACTACCGAACCTTGAGGCACATTAAATGCTCCAATAGAAATTCCGTCTCCACCCGCCGATTTAAAACGACCTCTTAACTGAAATTTGTTTTTGGCACTTTCTTGTAAGGCTCCTGCTTGTGTAGATTTATATAAATTTCTAAACACATATTTTGTTTGGTTGCTATTGTAGATTCCGCCATCATAATCTTCTGAGCCATTTGTCCGAAGTTTCTCAAATAAATGCTTACCAAATGGTTCTACTGTTGTAAAAATTATCCGACCTTTTTGAGGATCTATGGTGGTGCCGGGTATGAAATCAAAAAAACCATCTCCACCATCTTGTGGATCGTTTGTGTAATTTAATTTATCTACATTAAATACTTTTAACAAAGGAGTATCGGCTACATTTGTGGGAAGCGGATCAACTCCCGCTTGTGAAATATAGTTTAATGGAGAAGGATCGGTGTATAGAATATTAAACTTAAAATCCTCTTGTTGTAATTGATATCCGCCCTGAATTTGATAGATGTTTTTCATCATTAAATCCCAAACCGGTTCTTCAACAACTACTAAATTTCCTTTCAACATTTTTAACAACAATGCTTTAGACGAAGGTATCCCTGAAGTATCAACATTTGTGGCATCTACTCCATCTGTACCAAATTCACCCACTTGATATACTTGATCACCAATCGTGTATTGATAGGCAACAGCTAAAACTTCATCATTTGCTAATCGTTGATTTAAGGATAAATAACCCAATTGCGGATGAAAGGTATATTCTGAAGCAGTTAATTTTCTTGCATTTTCTAATTTAGCAAAATCAATTCCTTCTGCCATTCCAGATATGTTAAATCCATTCAATGCCGAAGATACATCACGAATAGAACTGTTTAAGAAATTACTGCCAATGGCATTAGGATCAAATTTATTATTTGGATTATTTGAAGGAATATCTGGACCAACATTAAAAAAATCAGGATTTGGAACCCCTACAATTTCACTGTCTGGAATACCTGTAAATCTTGATTCTCCTAAATCTTGAAGAGCAATAATGTTTCTTAAATTGTTATCGGTGGTACTAACCCTGTTTTGTTTGTTTGTAATCCAAACCTCCACACGGGTAATTTGCACACGAGAATTGAAATAAGGATAATTTTCTAATGCTTTATCATATCGATTTCTAAAATACTGAGATAAAAAATAATGCCTGTCAGAATCATAATCTAGGGCAAACATTTCAAAATCTTGTAAGGTTCCACCACCTTGGGACGTTACTGATTTTGTTTGAGATTTTTGTTCAGAAAAAACACCTGTAAAAGTTGTTTTACCAAATTGCAGTTGAGTTTTTACTCCAAATAAACTTTGGGCTCCACGCACTAATGAATTTGAAAGCGGAAAACTAACATTCCCAATTTCAATTTTCTTAATGATTGAATCTTCCCCTCCAGAAACATTAGGATCAAATTCTAATTTGATTAAGTTTTGAAAAGCAAAAGTAGATTGGGTATCGTAATTAATATTTACATTTAATCGAGTTCCTACTTTTCCTTGCAACCCTACACTGATCCTTTGATCAAAATCAAAACTGGTTGTTTTTCTGTTTCGAGGAGAAAAGGAAGGATTGTCTTGTTTGGTGAAACGTACTCCTAAATCAAGCTCTACAGAACCTGTTGGTTTTACATCAATTGTATTACTTCCAAAAATACTCTCAAAAAGTTTTGAATTTATTCGGTATACAGGAAGTAAATTCTTTTTTGCGGCATCTGAACCTGCTTTTCTTCCATCAATGGCCGCCGATTTTTCTTGATAATAATTGCGCATTTGTTCACGCAACATTAATTCTTGGTATTGTTTAGGCGTTAAAATTAATGGATAATTAATATTAAATCCGTCTACTGAATTGGTATAAATATATCGATCTGTAGTTGCGTCATACGTATACGATTCCAAAATACTTTTTGGATTTGGAATGGTAATTTTACCTAAATCAACACCTTTTTTTATAGAATCTTTAACCTCTTCATCTACTTGAGCATGAAGGGTATATGAAAAAAGCATTAGCATTGCTGCAATACTGTATTTTAAGGTAGCTTTTATTTTTAGTACGTTTCTTTTCAAGTTTTATAAATTTTTTAAAGCTTGCTTAATTAAATTCTCAACAGAAGCATTTGGTGTTTCTCTGATAATTTTATCGATCACTTTTTCTGCCGATTTTCTCACAAATCCCAAAACTTCTAAAGCAGATAACGCTTCATCTTTGTTTGTATTGCTTTCAATTACAGAAACTTCGTCTAAATTGTACACTTTTAACACTTTTTCTTTCAAATCCAAGATGATTCGTTGTGCCGTTTTTGCTCCAATTCCTTTCATTGATTGCATTGTTCCCACATCGTTTGAAGCTATGGCCTGAATAATTTGGCTAGGAGCTAAAGAAGACAACATTGTTCTTGCTGTACTTGCACCCACTCCTGAAACCGAAAGTAATAATTTAAACAATTCGCGTTCTTGTTTTTCAACAAACCCATACAAAGTATGAGCGTCTTCGCGAATTTGTAAAAAGGTAAATAATTTTAAACTTTCTGAATCGGGAAGTAAAGAATAGGTATGCAAAGATATATTGATATGATATCCCACACCATTACAATCAATTATAACTTCGGTAGGCGTTTTTTCAACTAATCTTCCTTGAATGTGAGCTATCATAACTTTAATTATTGTTTTTTCTTTCCTTTTTCTTGGGCATCTACAACTGCTACTGCTGCCATATTTACCATTTCTTCCACACTTGCACCTAATTGAAAAACGTGAACCGGTTTGTCTAATCCAAGAATTATTGGACCAATTGACTCCGATTTATTTAATTCTTTTAATAATTTGTATGTTATGTTTGCCGCATCTAAATTAGGAAAAATAAGCGTATTCACTTTTTTATCTACTAATTTAGAAAACGGGAATTTGCTTTTTAACATGTCTGGATTTAAAGCAAAATCGGTTTGAATTTCTCCGTCTACGACTAAGTCTGGAAAATTTTCGTGCAAATAATCTACCGCTTGTCTTACTTTATTAGGTCCTTCATTTTGTGACGAACCAAAATTTGAATAGGAAACCATTGCAATAACTGGCTCCATACCAAACATGCGCACTGCTTTTGCAGTCATTAAAGCAATTTTTGCTAATTCATCTGCTGTTGGATTTGGATTAATTGCAGTATCAGATAAGAAAATAGGGCCTCTAGCCGTCATCATCATATTTGTAGTTGCAATTTTAGATACTCCAGGCATTTTATCAATTAATTGCATAACTGGCTTAATTGACGAAGGGTAACTTCTAGCATGCCCGGTTAGAAAAGCATCAGCTTCTCCTGTGTTTACCATCATTAGCCCAAAATAATTGCGCTCACGCATCCATTTTTCAGCATCTAAAAGGGTAATTCCTTTGCGTTTTCTACTTTCCCAAAAATGTTTTGCATATTCTAAGCGCTTTACCTCAGATTCTTTTGTTTTTGGATCAAAAATAGGCACTTCGGCATCAAAACCAATTTCATCTTTGAGCTCTTTTATGATTTCATTATTTCCTAATAATATTGGAAAACCAATGCCTTCTTCGTGAACAATTTGAGCTGCTTTTAAAACATCAATTTGATCTGCTTCTGCAAATATGATACGTTTTGGGCTTGTTCTAGCTCTATTGGTTAATAATCGAATCATTTTATTATCAGAACCCATTCGTTCTAATAAATCATCTTTATATTTTTCCCAATCGGTAATAGGTGCTAAAGCAACGCCTGATTCCATAGCTGCTTTTGCTACAGCTGGCGGAACTTCTGCAATTAATCTTGGATCAAATGGTTTTGGTATAATATAATCGCGACCAAACGTTAATTTGGTTTCACCATAAGCTATATTTACTTGTTCTGGCACAGATGCTTTGGCTAAATTAGCTAAGGCAACTACGGCAGCTTTTTTCATTTCTTCGTTAATTTTAGTCGCTCTTACATCTAGTGCCCCTCTGAAAATAAACGGAAAACCTAATACATTATTCACCTGATTAGGATGATCTGAACGCCCGGTTGCCATAATAATGTCTTTTCGGGTAGCAATTGCTATATCGTAATTAATTTCAGGGTTTGGATTTGCCATTGCAAAAACTATAGGGTTATCTGCCATTGACAATAACATATCTGGCGTTACGATATCACCAGTAGATAATCCTACAAAAACATCGGCTCCATTCATGGCATGCGCTAAATCATCAAAATGTTTATCGGTAGCATAAGCGCGTTGCATGTCCGAAATTTTTGGATCATCTTTTCTTAATGCACCTTTGCTATTAAACATTACAACGTTTTCAGGTTTTACTCCAAAAGAAACGTATAAATTAGCACAAGCAATAGCGGCTGAACCTGCTCCTGATATCACCATAGTAATATCTTCCATTTTTTTTCCGGCTAACTCAACAGCATTTAATAACGCTGCCGAAGAAATAATAGCAGTTCCATGTTGGTCATCGTGCATAACCGGAATATTCAATTCTTCTACAAGTCGTCTTTCGATTTCAAAAGATTCTGGAGCTTTGATATCTTCAAGGTTGATTCCGCCAAAGGTTGGGGATATATTTTTTACTGTTGCAATGAATTCTTCAATGTCTTTTGTTCCTACTTCAATGTCAAATACGTCGATATCGGCAAAGATTTTAAACAACAAACCTTTTCCTTCCATAACTGGTTTTGAAGCTTCGGGACCAATATCGCCCAATCCTAAAACAGCAGTTCCGTTTGAAATTACGGCTACTAAATTACCTTTTGCAGTATATTTATAAACGTTATTAACGTCTTTTTCAATTTCTAAACACGGCTCTGCAACTCCAGGAGAATAGGCTAATGCTAAATCTCTTTGGGTTGCATGTTTTTTTGTAGGAACTACCTGAATTTTTCCAGGTGTTGGTTTTGCGTGATATAATAAGGCTTCTCTACGTTTACTATCTTTATGCATGGTTTTATATTTTACTAACTTACAAATATAGTAGTATACGCATAAAATGAGAAATTATTTTAGGATTCTTTTGAAAAATTTATATTTCGAAGCAAGCCTTCATATTTTGTTCGTTTCAATGCTGAATTCTTAAACACCTTTTGGAAAGTATCATTGGTAATTTCTTCCCAATCAGATTTGGAATAACTTAAAATTTCAGGGGTAGCCCTTAATAATGGTTCATTATGTGGTTTAGAAAATCTATTCCAAGGGCATACGTCTTGGCACACATCGCAACCGAATATCCAATCGTCAAATTTGCCTTTCATTTCTTGTGGCAAATTATCTTTCAATTCAATGGTAAAATAGGATATACATTTACTTCCGTCTACCACATAAGGTGCTACAATGGCTTCAGTTGGACAAGAATCTATACAAGCTGTGCAAGAACCACAATGATCGGTTGTTGGTGTGTCATATGCTAAGTCTAAGTCAACTATTAATTCGGCAATAAAATAAAAGGAGCCTATTTTTTGAGTAATTAAATTGCTGTTTTTACCCATCCAACCCAAGCCGCTTTTTGCCGCCCAAGCTTTGTCTAAAACGGGTGCCGAATCTACAAAAGCTCTTCCAGATACTTCACCAATTTCGGTTTGAATGAAATTTAATAATTCATTCAATTTCTCTTTAATGACGTGATGATAGTCTTGTCCGTATGCATATTTTGAGATTTTATACGATTCTTGATTTTGAAGTTCAGCAGGATAATAATTCAATAACAAAGAAATTACACTTTTTGCACCGTCAACTAATAAGGTCGGATTCAATCGTTTGTCAAAATGGTTTTCCATGTAACTCATTTGACCGTTCATATTTTGGTTCAACCAAGTTTCTAAACGAGGAGCCTCTTCTTCCAGAAAACCAGCTTTAGAAATACCGCATGACAAAAAGCCGAGTCTTTTGGATTCGGCTTTGATCAATTGAGTGTATTTTTCTTTATTGTTTATCAATCTAAAATAAACCTCCCTGTATATTACTTTTAATTTTACCTAAATGTTTATATGCTTTTTCGGTTACCTCTCGACCTCTAGGTGTGCGCATAATAAAACCTTCTTGAATTAAAAAAGGTTCGTATACTTCTTCGATGGTTTCACCGCTTTCGGAAACTGCTGTAGCTAAGGTTGATAATCCAACTGGACCTCCTTTGAATTTTTCTATAATAGTCATAAGAATTTTATTATCCATTTCGTCCAAACCATGAGCATCAACATTTAATGCTTTTAATGCAAATTTTGCTATTTCAATATCTATTGAACCATTTCCTTTGATTTGAGCAAAATCTCTAACTCTTCGTAATAATGCATTTGCAATACGCGGTGTTCCTCTACTTCTACCAGCAATTTCGATAGCTGCTTCCATTGTAATTGGCATTTTTAAAATAGACGAACTACGTTGTACAATTGTGGTTAAGAGTTCGGTATTGTAATATTGTAAGCGACTTTGAATTCCGAAACGAGCACGCATTGGTGCTGTTAATAATCCTGAACGAGTGGTGGCGCCAACTAACGTAAACGGATTTAAATTGATTTGAACCGTTCTCGCATTTGGGCCCGATTCAATCATGATGTCAATTTTAAAATCCTCCATTGCCGAATACAGATATTCTTCCACTATAGGACTTAAACGATGAATTTCGTCTATAAATAAAACATCTCGCTCTTCCAAATTAGTTAATAGTCCGGCCAAATCACCAGGCTTATCTAATACAGGCCCAGATGTGATTTTGATTCCAACTCCTAATTCGTTTGCTAGAATATTTGCCAAGGTTGTTTTTCCTAAACCTGGAGGACCATGAAATAAGGTGTGATCAAGGGCTTCATTTCGCAAATTAGCTGCTTGAACAAAAACAATTAGATTTTCTAACACTTGGTCTTGACCGGCAAAATCATCAAAACTAAGCGGTCGTAACGCTTTTTCGATATCTATATCTTGCGGAGAATAGGATTCTTTATTTGGATTCAAATTATCGTTCATAGAAACAAAGATAGTAAACTTATAAAACAAAAACCTCTCCGATTGGGAGAGGTTTGTATATTGTGGGAAAAATCTTAGTGATGTAACACTTCTTCTCCTTCTTTCATTGGTGTGATTTGAGAAACAAAGTCTTCATCATGACCTGGCTTACTGTAATCATAAGGCCATCTGTGAACTTCAGGGATTTCTCCAGGCCAGTTTCCGTGAATATGTTCAACTGGTGTAGTCCATTCTAAAGTATTTGATCTCCATGGGTTTTGAGTTGCTTTTTTACCATAGAAAATACTATAAAAGAAATTCCAGAAGAAAACGATTTGGAACGCCGCACCCACGATAGCAAAAATCGTAATTAAAACGTTCACATCAGCTAATTCATCAAATAATGGGAATGCTGAGTTAGTATAGTAACGTCTAGGTAAACCAGCCATTCCAATAAAGTGCATTGGGAAGAAAACTCCATAAGCACAAACAGCAGTTACCCAAAAGTGTACGTAACCTTGGTTTTTATTCATCATTCTACCAAACATTTTAGGGAACCAGTGGTATACACCCGCGAAGAATCCGTATAAAGCAGAGATACCCATTACTAAGTGGAAGTGAGCTACTACGAAGTAGGTATCGTGCACGTTAATATCCAACGTTGAATCTCCTAGAATAATACCAGTTAAACCTCCTGTAATAAAAGTAGAAACCAATCCGATAGAAAATAACATGGCAGGATTTAACTGTAAATTACCTTTCCATAATGTTGTTATGTAATTGAATGCTTTTACAGCAGATGGAATTGCAATTAATAATGTTGTAAAGGTAAATACTGATCCTAAGAAAGGGTTCATCCCTGATATAAACATATGGTGACCCCAAACAATAGTTGATAAGAAAGCAATTGCTAAGATAGAAGCAATCATGGCGCGGTATCCAAAAATTGGCTTTCTAGAATTAGTTGCAATAATCTCAGAAGTGATTCCTAAAGCAGGTAATAATACGATGTATACTTCCGGGTGACCTAAGAACCAAAATAAATGCTCGAATAATACGGGAGAACCACCTTGGTAATGTAACACTTCGCCTTGAATAAATATATCAGATAAGAAGAATGATGTTCCAAAACTTCTGTCGAAAATTAATAATAATGCTGCAGAAAATAATACTGGGAAAGAAACTATACCAATAATTGCAGTTACAAAGAAAGCCCATACTGTTAATGGCAATCTTGTCATAGTCATTCCTTTAGTTCTTAAATTGATTACTGTAACTACATAGTTTAAAGATCCCATTAATGAAGAAGCAATGAAGATAGCCATAGAAACCAACCATAAGGTCATTCCTAAACCAGAACCTGGAATTGCTTGTGGCAAGGCGCTTAAAGGAGGATAAACAGTCCAACCTGCGGATGCGGGTCCTGATTCAACAAACAAAGAACCTAACATAATTAAGCAGGAAACAAAAAACATCCAAAATGATAACATATTCATGAAACCAGACGCCATATCTCGAGCTCCAATTTGTAATGGAATTAATAAGTTACTAAATGTTCCACTCAAACCAGCAGTAAGTACGAAAAACACCATGATAGTACCGTGAATAGTTACCAGCGCCAAGTAAATATCATTACGCATTACTCCGTCTGGCGCGAAATTATCTCCTAAGAATACTTTGAAAATTTCGAAAGATTCTTCTGGCCATGCAATTTGCATACGGAAGAATAAAGATAAAACAACTCCTACAATACCCATTAATAATCCAGAGATTAAGTATTGTTTCGCTATCATTTTGTGATCAATACTAAAAATATATTTAGTAATGAAAGTTTCTTTATGATGACCGTGATCGTGTGACATATCAATTCAATTATTATATGATAAAATATTCTTATTTAATAACTTGTGCAATAACTTTTGTAGAGTCTACTACAACTATTCCTGGAATTTCAGCAGGTTTAGGAGCATTTGCTTCTTTCCATTGTTGAACCAAGGTTGGCTTTTCAGCTAACCATGCTTTATATTCTTCAGGTGTATCAACCACAATTTTCATTTGCATATTATAATGTGAAGCTCCACAAATTTTGTTACATAATAATAAATAATCAAAAGTATATGGATCTAAAGCTACTCCACCTTCAGCAACAATTTTAGCACTATTTTTAGTTCTAATTTTGTTAATCTTATCCACTTTAGCTACAATTGCTTCATCATTTCTCATGTCTGCAGTTGTAACTGATGGAGTAAATGAAAATTGAGTAATCATACCTGGAACACAGTTCATTTGTGCTCTAAAGTGAGGCATATACGCAGAGTGTAAAACGTCTTGAGAACGCATTTTGAAGATTATTTTTTTTCCAACTGGTAAATGTAATTCGGTAACTACTTTATCATCTTGCGCAGCTGGATCAGCTAAATCAACACCTAAAGTATTAATACCTTCAATTAATCTTACGTTAGCTTTTCCTAATGTTTTATCATCACCTGCATAACGTGCTTCCCAACCAAATTGTTTTGCATATAATTCAATTACAATAGCATCTTGCTTATCTTCTTCATCAATAAACATGATGTTATTCCAAGTATATAAACCATACATGATTAATCCAGCTAAAACAATTACAGGAATTATAGTCCAAATAGCTTCTAATTTATTATTGTCTGCAAAGTATAATGCTTTTTGACCTTCTTTTCCTCTGTATTTGAATGCAAAGTAATGTAATAAAAACTGAGTAACTGTTTGTACAAAGAAAATCAATGCCATTGAAATTCCCATTAAACTATCTACGTCTTTACCATGCTCAGAAGCCGGAGTTCCAAGAACCAATTCTCCCCATGTATACAATGAATAAATTGTGAATACATATATGAATCCTACAAAGGCAAACATTAAATAACCATTAACACTATTATCCTTATCGTTAGCAATTTCTGAATCATCAGAAGCGCCATCAATTTGGGTCAAATCATAAATTTTAGTCAATTGCCAAACTGCAATTCCGATTAATAATAAAACTGTAAATACCAAGAAACTTGTCATTTTTATTTCTTTTTAACTATTAATAATGAAAATGTTTACTTTCCTCAATGTATGGATTTCCTTTTGCAACTAATGGTGCTTTGGTTAATGTTGTGAATACAACAAAAATAAATAACCCTAAGAAAAATAATAGTGCACCTATTTCAGGAATACCAATAAACCATTGATCACCAACTGTAGCAGGCATAATCATATTGAAGAAATCAATATAATGACCAAACAATATTACAGTCCCAGCCATAACAACTACCCAAGTAAGTCGTTTAAAATCTGTATTGATTAAAATTAACAATGGGAATAGGAAATTTAAAGCTAACATTCCGAAAAATGGTAATTTATAATGTTCAATTCTTGTTACAAAATAAGTAACTTCTTCTGGAATATTAGAATACCAAATCAACATAAATTGAGAGAACCATAAATAAGTCCAAAAAATACTAATACCGAACATGAATTTTGCTAAATCATGAATATGACTAGTGTTTACTTGTTCTAAATATCCTTTCGATTTTAAATATAAAGTTGTCATTGCAATTACGGTAATTCCACTTACAAAGAAACTTGCAAATACATACCATCCAAATAATGTACTGTACCAGTGTGGATCTACAGACATAATCCAATCCCAAGACATCATTGACTCAGAAACAATGAAGAATACTAAAAAGAAAGCTGCTAATTTGAAATTTCTCTTATATGGTGCATTATCTGAAGCCGAATCTTGAGCAATAGAATTTTTTCTGAATTTAAATCGAACCCAATTCCACACTCCTAAGAAGATAACAGCAGTTACTAAAAATCTAACCCCGTTTAACCATCCCTTTTTCTGGAAAATAAGTTTATCAAAATGAACAGATTCTGGATTGATTACTTCTGGATCCATCCAAACAAATAAATGATTGTGACCCCAATGCATACAAGCAGCAACCAATAACACAAAGAAAATAATTGAACCAGGTAATAAATATCCTGTTATTCCTTCCATTACTCTGAATAATATTGGAGACCAACCCGCTTGAGCTGCATATTGAATAGCATAAAAAGCAAGTACCCCTAAAGAAATCAACATAAAGAAAATACAAGCAACATACAAAGCAGCCCATGGCTTATTTTGTAATTGATGTAAAACATGCTCTAAATGTTTTGTGTGTTCCTCATCGCTATGAGCAACTTCTTCTTTTTTATGAGCATCATGATTATCAGAATGAGTGTCTGCCATCGCTACAGAAGCAACTGCAGTACTATCTACAATTTCAACAATTGCATGAGTAGTATCAACAGCTTCAGCTTTAGCAGAATCAACTACATGATTTTCAGCATGTGCTTCAGCAACAGCATGAACTGCATGAGCATCATGAGCTACTTTATCTGAATGAGCAGCCTCGTTATGATGACTATCTGCTAATAATTTTTCTACATCCTCAATAGTTTTAGGAGCGTTTAAAAATCCTGCAACTATCCCTACAACTCCAAGAGCCATTAAGATGAATGAAAAAGTTTTTAATTTACTTGAAAACGTGTACATATCTATTATTTTCAAAAAGTATTAGTATTATAATTCTGATTTAAGTTTTAAAACATAATCTGTTACTTGCCATCTTTCTTCTTGCGATAATTGATTAGCATGAGAACCCATTGAGTTCAAACCGTAAGTGATTACGTGAAAAACACTTCCTTCTGTAATTTCTCTATCCTTATAGCTAGGAACTCCTAAGAATTTTTCTTTAACTACTAAATTACCTTTCCCATCTCCTTTTTCACCGTGACAAATTGCACAATAAATATTGAACAATTCTTTACCTTTTTCAGCATCTAAGCTTAAGGAATCAAGTGGAGATTTTAAAGAAGCTTTAGCAATTGTATAACCTTCTGGAGTATTTGGAATTTCATAAGGCACAAAACCTCTTTTAATAGAACCTTTTACAGGAGTTTGTGCTTCAACCCCACCTTTAAACACATCATGCTCAGAATACGTTTCATAAGAAACTGCTTCATACATGTTTGGGAAAAACTGATAGTTAGGTTTAGATTTATCGAAACAAGAAGTTGCCATAAAAGACAAACCTACCACTGCTACTATTTTATATAATCTTTTCATAACTCCTTCTTAATGCTTTTCAATTACTTTAACTTCAACTGCTCCTGTACTAGTGAAAAAAGAAACTAATTCTTCTTCATTTCCGTTTACACCTATTTCCATTAAAAAATGGTCATCTGTCGTTCTTACATCTGGATTTTCAGCTTTTTTAAATGGCCATAATTTACTTCTCATATAAAAAGTAATTACCATTAAGTGAGCTGCAAAAAATACAGTTCCTTCAAACATAATAGGCACAAATGCAGGCATATTATCAATATAACTAAAACTTGGCTTACCTCCAATATCTTGTGGCCAATCTTGAATCATAATAAAATTCATCAAAGCAGTGTAAATTGAAAGCCCAGTTATTCCGTATAAAAATGCAGCTATTGCAATTCTTGTTGGAGCTAACCCCATTGCTTTATCCAACCCGTGAACTGGAAATGGAGTATATATTTCTTCGATATGATGATGAGCTGCTCTAGTTTGTTTTACAGCATCCATTAAAACATCATCATCATTATATATAGCGTGTATTACTTTATTA
>CAISYO010000162.1 GCA_903889745.1 uncultured Bacteroidota bacterium
ACTCAAAAGACTGGATGAATTATTTTGGTAGAATACTTTTATAAAATTACCACCTTTTAAAAAATATTGTATGCCTAGGGTGGACTTCAGTTCAAGAAAAGAAGTGTCTCTTTTGTATAATTGGAATTGGAAATCGATGCCAAATGGCGATTTAAAGAGGAAAGGGTAATTAACTTTACTAGTTAATACTTGCGTCTTTTCTTGAATACTGCGCCAACTTAAATTCATGGATTCTCCACGATGCAAAACGTTCATTAATTTTAAATTCAGTTCACCCGTCAACCCGACGCGATTTGTTATCGGATTTGGTTGTAAGCCTACAGCGCCATTGACGGAACTAATTGGATTGGATTGCAAGTATAGAAACAATTCAACTCCTTCTTTCGTGAAGAGCAATTCATGCGGTTTAATTTCCTTGATAAAACTTAGCTGACTTATTTTTTTTGTAATTGTCCTTAATTTGGAATCGTCGAATAATTGCCCTTCTCGAATATCCAGTAAGCTAGAAATGAACAATTTGGAGATAGAAGAATCGCCTTTTATATTTATTTTATTGAAACGCAGAAGTTGCCCTTTTTCAACAACTAGTTTTGCCACCAAATCCGTTTCCTTAAAATTTATTTTCTCGAGATAAACTTTGGAAAAAGGATAGCCATTAGAAGTCGTTGCGTCGTGTATGGAACGCATAACTTTGCCTATTTCATTTGGATTAAAAGGAATCGAAGCAATATATTTTTCAGTTAATCGTGAATTTCTTTTTAAAAACTGAAGGTCTTCAGCAACTAGTTCCAATTGCACAGAATTGAATTTTTCACCAACAAAAAAAGCGGCTGTAATAGTTTTGTTTTTAACACTAATGGAATCAACTGAAGCGAGTAAATAACCTTTTTTTACTGCAAAAGTTTGTATTTCTTTGATGTATCGGATGGCAGAAATGCTATCTTTAAATTCTTTTGTGTAATTTTTTTTAACTTTTTTAATGTTTTCCGTTGTAAAGGAAATAGTAAATGTTTTTTGACTGTGTAAGCCAAATGAAACTAATACGGTAAAAACAGCCAGAATAAAGCGCATAAATAGTAAAACGTAGTTTGAAATAAATTGTTTCAAATGATTAAGACTCAATTGTGAATAATATTTTTTGAGAACAGAAAATAAAAAATAGTATTTTTGACAGTAACAGAAAAACCATTTATTTTAAAACAAACAACGATGAAGAAATTTTTGACCTTGACACTTGTAGGGATGTTTGTGGCTTTAGCTATGACAGCGTGTAAAACCTCAAAAGGAAGCTGTGAAGCTTACGGAAGCATTGAAACTGTAGATAATACAGATTTGGCATCTAAATAATTAAGACACTTTTTAAAGAGGCCTTTTTTGAAAGTGTCTCTTTTTTTTGTACCTTTTTTTTCCTGAAATAGGGATACACAATTTTTTATCGTTTAGGACAAAGGAGAAAAAAGCTTTTTTACTAAACGTAATGAAAATAATCATTCTATATATTTTTCTTTGGATGTTATCTCAGAAGTTGAATCTTGGGCAATCTCTATTATAGATATTATTTGTAAAAAGGGTATTTAGACTTGTTCAAAAGTTGTCCTTTGGTTAGGGAAATATTGTATTTGATTAGGAAAATCAAACACTATCAAATATCTAAAAGTTGCAAGAATAGCGATTAGTTGAGTTAGAAAAGTAAGTGAGTTTGCTAGAAAAACATAAAGCAATCTTAGAATCGTAAGATGAACTAGCGAATTATTTTACAAAATAAGCACCTTTCAGTTAATAGTAAAAGTAGTTTCTAGTTTGAATTTACTGAAAAATAAATTTAAATATAGATTGCTTTACGTTAGATGATTACAAAGTAACATCATAGCTAACAGTATAATTAGACGGGAAAGCTGGTACTAAAATATAGTTCTCGTTATCTACTTCTTGCAAACAATCTTTGCATTGGGATATTTCAATTTTGTATTTTACAGTTTGTGTAAGAGCGTCAATTACTACTGAACGGTTAAACGATGCTGCACACGATGTTTTTGTTGGGTAACAAAGTATGGTATATTGAGAATAATCTACAGGGATTTTATTGCCATTTGGAAAACGGATATCATACTCTCCAGCATATTTGTGAGTTCCATTTATTACAAAATCATTTCCCATATTACCTGTCATTGATCCGGAAGAAGGATAAATGACGACGTCTTGAATAATAGAGCCTGAGTTAGAATTATCGGGTAAATCACATTTTTTTGAACAAGAAGAGAGCCCGATAAAAAGTGCAATTAATGCCAGTAATAGTTTGGAATTTACTGATTTCATATGATAGTTCCGTTTAAATTTAAAGTGAGTAAAAATACTAAATTTTACAATACTAATTTATTTTTTCCTAAGTACAAAATTTTGCCCTAAATAAACACGCCTAACCTGCTCGTCTGCAGCAAGTTCTTCTGCTGTTCCTGATTTCAAAATACTTCCTTCAAATAAAAGGTAGGCGCGATCGGTAATGGAAAGAGTTTCTTGGACATTATGGTCTGTAATTAAAATGCCGATATTCCTTTTGCGTAATTCAGAAACAATACTTTGAATATCTTCAACTGCAATAGGGTCAACTCCTGCAAATGGTTCGTCTAGTAACACAAATTTAGGATTTGTCGCCAATGCTCGCGCAATTTCCGTTCTACGTTTTTCCCCTCCAGAAAGTCGGTTGCCTAAATTTTTACGCACGTGTGTCAAACTAAATTCTTCTAATAATTGCTC
>CAISYO010000163.1 GCA_903889745.1 uncultured Bacteroidota bacterium
CGTAATATAAAGATTATTAGCTATAAATGAGTTATTTAAGCATTAAAATATCTAAAAAAAGTAAAACCATAATTATAAATATTTTCAAAATTAGTCTAAAAAAAACCATCAATTTCTTGATGGTTTTTTTTTAATTATATAATTTAAGTTATAATACCGCTTTTAAATCTGCATTCATTGCACGAACTGCATCTGCTGATTTTGCAAAAGCTGCTTTTTCAGCATCATTTAATTGAACGTCAACAATTTGTTCAATTCCGTTTTTACCAATTATACAAGGAACTCCCATGCAAATATCTTCCTGACCATATTCTCCTTCTAAAAATACCGAACATGGAATCATTCTTTTTTGATTGTTTAAGATACTATCTACTAAATAAGCAACAGAAGCTCCTGGTGCATACCAAGCCGATGTGCCTAATAAACCTGTTAAAGTTGCTCCACCTACCATGGTATCAGCCGCTACTTTATGTAAAGCTTCTTGTGATAAGAAATTAGAAACTGGTGCTCCATTATAAGAAGCTAAACGTGTTAATGGAATCATAGTAGTATCACCGTGACCTCCAATAACCATTCCTTGAACATCATTAGCTGGTTTATCTAAAGCTTTTGACAAGAAATATTTGAAACGTGAACTATCTAAAGCTCCACCCATTCCAATCACTCTATTTTTTGGTAATCCAGTTGCTTTTAAAGTTAAGTAAGTCATAGTATCCATTGGATTAGACACCACTACTATAATTGCGTTTGGAGAATGTGTTAAAACGTTATCTGCAACCGATTTTACAATTCCTGCATTAATTCCGATTAATTCTTCACGTGTCATTCCTGGTTTTCTAGGAATCCCAGATGTAATTACCACCACATCACTTCCAGCAGTTTTAGAATAATCACCAGTTGTACCACTTAATTGAGTGTTGAATACGGTTGTAGTAGCACATTGCATAATATCCATAGCTTTACCTTCAGCAAAACCTTCTTTGATATCTACTAATACAACTTCACTTGCAATTCCTCTGTAAGAAATTACGTCTGCACATGAAGCACCTACGTTACCCGCACCCACTATCGTTACTTTCATTTTTAATTTTATTATATTAAACGTTTAATTTTTTTGCAAATTTACCAAAAGCAATCTACTTTTTACAAGAAAAAATACTAAATTGATATCTATTATTTGTGATTAAAAATGAAAATTAAGCATCAATTTTTGCATAAGCTGCATTTTTCTCGATAAACTCTCTACGAGGCGGTACTTCATCTCCCATTAACATAGAAAAAATACGATCTGCTTCAGCTAAACTATCAATAGTTATTTGGCGTAATGTTCTAAAATCAGGATTCATTGTTGTTTCCCATAATTGTTCAGCGTTCATCTCTCCAAGACCTTTATAACGCTGTATTGCAGCGCTTCCACCCATTCTTTCATTAGCTAAATCGCGTTGGTCATCATTCCAAGCATACTCTTTCTTATTCCCTTTTTTAACCATATATAAAGGTGGAGTCGCAATATAAACGTGGCCTTGCTCTATCAGCTCTTTCATATAGCGGAAAAAGAACGTCAAAATTAGTGTAGAAATATGTGAACCATCGACATCGGCATCACACATAATAACTACTTTATGATAACGTAATTTTTCCAAATTTAATGCTTTGCTATCTTCAGCGGTTCCGACAGTTACACCAAGTGCAGTAAATATATTTCGAATTTCTTCGTTTTCAAATACTTTATGTTGCATCGCTTTTTCCACATTCAAAATCTTACCACGTAATGGTAAAATGGCTTGAAAAGCGCGATCACGACCTTGTTTTGCTGTTCCACCTGCCGAATCTCCCTCAACTAGGAAAATCTCACATCTTGCAGGATCTTGTTCAGAACAATCTGACAATTTACCTGGCAATCCACCGCCACCCATAACGGTTTTACGTTGCACCATTTCACGCGCTTTTTTAGCAGCATGACGGGCTTGAGCAGCCAAGATTACTTTTTGAACGATGATTTTTGCATCATTTGGATTTTCTTCCAAATAATTTTCTAGCATCTCTGAAACCGCTTGAGAAACAGGAGAAACTACTTCTCTATTTCCTAATTTAGTTTTGGTTTGTCCTTCAAACTGAGGTTCTTGTACTTTTACCGAAATAATAGCTGTTAAACCTTCGCGGAAATCATCTCCAGAAATTTCAAATTTTAATTTATCTAACAATCCCGAAGAATCGGCATATTTTTTCAAGGTACGTGTTAATCCCATACGGAAACCTTGCAAATGCGTTCCTCCTTCGTGAGTATTGATGTTATTTACGTATGAAAAAATATTTTCGGTATAACTTTCATTGTAAATCAAGGCTACCTCAACTGGAATCTCACCCTTCTCGTGTTCCATACTGATAACGTGACTAATTATTGGCACACGATTACCGTCTAAAAACTTAACGAATTCTTTCAAACCTTCTTTAGAATGAAACGTTTCCACAGGTTGACTTCCGTCTTCTGCAAGATGTCTTTTATCCGTTAAAGTAATTGTTATTCCTTTGTTCAAGAAAGAAAGCTCACGTAAACGTGAAGCTAAAGTATCATACGAATACTCTAAGGTTTGAGTAAAAATGGTTGCATCTGGCTTAAAGGTAACCATGGTACCTCTTTTGTCGGTCGTTCCAATTTGCTTAACTGGATACATTGCTTTACCTTTCTCATATTCTTGCTCGTATATTTTACCTTCACGATAAACCGTTGCACGTAAATGGTCGGAAAGTGCATTTACACACGAAACCCCTACACCGTGTAATCCTCCGGATACTTTATACGAATCTTTATCAAATTTCCCTCCTGCTCCAATTTTGGTCATTACCACTTCTAATGCAGACACACCTTCCTTTTTGTGTAAATCTACAGGAATACCACGACCATTATCTTCTACAGTAACAGAATTATCTTCGTTTATAGCTACATGAATTGTATCGCAATGACCGGCTAAAGCTTCATCGATTGAGTTATCTACTACTTCATACACCAAGTGATGCAAACCTCTTACTCCAGTATCTCCAATATACATGGAAGGACGCATTCTTACATGCTCCATTCCTTCTAACGCTTGAATACTGTCTGCCGAATAATTGTTTTTCTTAACTTCTTCGCTCATATAATTATCTCTTAAATATTCGATTTTTAATTAACAGACAAATATAACTATTCCGCAAAAAAAATTAATCACAAATAAGCGTAAAAACCCATTAAGTTATTAACATTTGTTAATTTCTAAAAAAGTGTCTAAAACGGAAGAAAAAGTGGATTAAATAGGGTTTTAAGATATTTGACACTCACTAAAAAAACAGAAAAAAACCACATTAGCTTATATGCAAAATATGGAAGCCAATTTTAATAATGATTTCTATTAAATGATTTATTTAAACACCAAATTACTCAAATTAACACGAATATATATTTAATGTAATGATTTACTGATATGCTTGTATTCTATGTTAAAAACTTCTTAAAACATTTTTAATTTGTTTTTTTAATCTCAAAGTGAGGAAAAACAAATAAAATAATCATAAAATTAATATGCATCAGTATGAACTGAAGCTACTGCTCTACCAGATGGATCATTTAAGTTTTTAAAAGCTTCATCCCACTCTAAGGCAACTTTGGTACTACAAGCAACACTTGCTTCCTGAGGGACACTTAAAGCGGCTGCATCACTTGAAAAATGCTCACTAAAAATACTTCTATAATAATATTCTTCTTTAGATAACGGTGTTTGAATTGGAAATTTGTATTTTGCATTAGCTAATTGCTCATTTGTAACTGCTGTTGCTACAATTTCTTTTAAGCTATCAATCCAACTATATCCTACACCATCACTAAATTGTTCTTTTTGGCGCCAAGCAATACTTTCAGGCAACATGTCTTCAAAGGCTTTACGTAAAACCCATTTTTCCATTCGCTCCCCATTAATCATTTTATCTTGTGGATTAATAGTCATTGCAATATCCATAAATTCCTTATCTAAAAACGGAACACGACCTTCAATTCCCCAAGCTGCCAAACTTTTGTTCGCACGTAAACAATCATACATATGCAATTTACTTAATTTACGAACGGTTTCTTCATGAAACTCTCTAGCATTTGGTGCTTTATGAAAATATAAATAACCTCCAAACAACTCATCTGAACCTTCTCCAGAAAGCACCATTTTAATCCCCATAGATTTGATAACTCTCGCCATTAAATACATAGGTGTAGAAGCACGAATGGTCGTAACATCATAGGTTTCAATATTATAAATTACATCGCGAATTGCATCTAAACCTTCTTGAATAGTGAATTGAATTTCATGATGAATAGTACCTAAATAATTTGCTACTTTTCTTGCAGCTGCTAAATCAGGTGACCCCTCTAAACCAACAGCAAAAGAATGTAATTGCGGATACCAAGCTTCAGTTACATCATCAGACTCGATACGCTTTCTTGCAAATTTTTTTGCAATTGCAGAAGTAATAGAAGAATCTAAGCCTCCAGAAAGTAATACTCCATAAGGAACATCACTCATTAACTGACGATGAACAGCAGCTTCTAAAGCTTCTCTTATTTTTTGAATATTGGTTTCGTTGTCTTTTACTACTTCATAATCTGTCCAATCTCTTTTATACCATTGTACTAATTGCCCGTCTTTACTTGTCATGTAATGTCCTGGTGGAAATAATTCTATTTTTGTACAAACGCCTTCTAACGCTTTTAACTCGGACGCAACATAAAAAGTACCATGCATATCCCAACCAATATAAAGCGGAATAATCCCCATATGATCACGAGCAATAAAATACTCATCTTTTTCTACATCGTAAATAGCAAAACCAAAAATTCCGTTTAATTCATCTACAAAATGTGGTCCTTTTTCTTGATATAATGCCAAAATAACTTCGCAATCGCTTTTGGTTAAAAACTCATACTTATTTTCAAATTGTTTGCGTAATTCTCTGTGGTTATATATTTCACCGTTAGCTGCTAACACAAAAGTTTTATCTTTTGTATATAGAGGCTGTTTACCCGAAGCAGGATCAACAATAGCTAATCGTTCATGTGCCATAATGGTTTTATCGTTACTAAAAACGCCACTCCAATCTGGACCACGATGACGAATTTTTTTCGACATTTCTAAAACTTGAGTTCTTAAAACTTCAGACTTTTGCTTTAAATCAAAGGCACATACAATTCCACACATTTTATATAGATTTAGTTAAATAGTATTAATAAGACAAAAGAGGCATTCTTTATACTTATTAGCAAA
>CAISYO010000164.1 GCA_903889745.1 uncultured Bacteroidota bacterium
CATTTCCAAAAGAAGCTGCAATGGTAAATCTCGGACTTACTTTCATCAATTCTTCATAAGCATAAGCTACTTCTTCTGGTTGTGTATATAATTTTGAGCTATCTACATCTGAATTGTCAACTCCATCTTCTTCTCCACCTGTGATACCTAATTCAATCTCTAAAGTCATGCCCATTTTGCTCATTCTTTCTAAATATTTTTTAGAAATTTCAAGATTTTCTTCAATTGGCTCTTCAGATAAATCAATCATGTGAGAACTGAATAACGATTTTCCAGTTTCTGCAAAATGTTTTTCAGAAGCATCTAATAATCCATCAATCCAAGGCAATAAATTTTTCGCACAATGATCAGTATGTAAAATAACGGTTGCTCCATAAGCTTCAGCTAAAGTATGAATGTGTTTTGCACCTGCAACCGCTCCTAAAATAGCCGATTTTTGGTGTTCATTTGACAATCCTTTTCCAGCATTAAACTGCGCGCCACCATTTGAAAACTGTATAATAACTGGGGCATTTAATTTAGCCGCTGTTTCTAATACACCATTAATTGTACTAGATCCTACAACGTTTACAGCAGGTAATGCAAATCCTTTTTGTTTTGCATAGTTAAAAATTTCTTGCACTTGATCTCCGGTAGCAACACCTGGTTTAATATTGTGACTCATAGTTGTATGTTTTTATTATAAGAATGCAAAAATAAGAATTTATAAAATTAGAATGGATAATTAATTCCAAAATTTAGTACTGTTTTTCCAAAGTTAATTCCTCTAAACCAGCGATCTTGAGTTTCACGTGCCGGATCATAGGTTTTGTAGCCTAAATCAAATCGGAATACAAAAAAGTCAAAATCATATCTAAATCCTATACCTGAACCTATTGCAATATCTTTTAAAGATGAAAGGCCATTGAATGTATACTCTTCATCTTCAACATTATCTAATACGTTCCAAATATTACCTGCGTCTACAAAAAAGGCACTGTATAAGTTACCGCCAATTCTAAATCTAAATTCGGTACTAAAGGCTAATTTTAAGTTGGCTTCGTTAAAATCTAAAACACCACCACTGCGGCCGGGACCTAGACTATAGGCTTGCCAACCACGATTATCGTTTGATCCTCCAGAAAAATAACTTCGTGAAAACGGAATTGAATTTCCATTGCCATAAGGTATCGCAATTCCTGCAAATGAACGCATCGCCAGCGTGTTTTTCTTGCCAAAATCCCAGTGCTTCACAAAATCAACTTCGGTTTTGATGTATTGAGAATACTCAATGCCAAATAATTTTTTAGTCCCATTATCACTTACTTCTTCATTAAGGTTCAATCCTTTTCCTAGTAAAGAAAGCACATTTCCTGCCGATTCTATTTTTGCTTTAAAATTGTAATAATTCCGATCATTAAGGTTGTTTTTTGTAGATTTATTAAAAACAAAACTAGACGAAACAATTAAGTTATCTTCAATTAATCGAATTCTTCGTTCTCCAATGCTTCGAATAATTTTATAGTCTTCATCGGCAGGCGTTAAAATAAGACTGCCACCACTTTCAATAAAATTGATAAAATTGACCGCGCCATCATTAGTTAAATTTCCATTAATATCTTCCCATAAGGGGTTAGTATTGTATATTTGAGCAAGATTATTTAGGGTATTGTACGAATTTAAATAGACATTAAAGTAGTTGTTTGCATTCAAATTTCGTACATAATTGATGCTAAACAATTCAAATTTAAAATTGTTTTTTGCGTTGTTTGTAGTCCAACTATAACTTATGCCTCCTGAAAGACTTTGTTTGTCGAGACCAATATTTTTTTGATTTGTAATCCCTGTACTCATTTGAGTCGATGGAAACATTTCTTTTCTAATGATATTCTTCACATTTATTGGGAAGAAAATCCGAGGGAAATTTAGTTTAACATCGGCACCATATTCAGAAATATTAAAAAACACATTGTTTGGATTAGCCAAATCTTGTGAAGAGCCAAAATTTCCTCGTGTCGAAATTTCTAAAATTTCTGCTCGTTTAAAGACATTGCGCCAGGTAAACGACATTGTTCCGCTAATTCCAAATTCTTGAATATCTGAAGTGGCTAAATCGATAGAAGGAGTCCACTTGAATTTTGGTTTATTAATCAAATATATGTTGGCAATCAATGAAGTGTTTGTCAAATCGCTCGGGTCTTGTTTGTATTCAATATTAGGATAATTGAACATTTTTAAATTACTCAATGCTTTTGAAGTCAATGTTCTATCGGTATCACTAAAAAGCGTTCCTTTTTCAATAAATACGGCATTAGTAAGTGCTTTTGGCTTATAAGCAAGACGACCTGTACTATAAATATTATAATTGTTATATATGGCACTGTCTTTCGCCTTATCTTTTTCTTTATTCGAGATGGTATTAGTGAAAATGTTTACTTGACTTATAGTGTAAATCGTAAATGGTTTTTTTGCTAAAGTATCTGCTTCTTTTACATTTCGATCTTCAATTTTTAGAACTACATTCATTTTTTGAATCGAATCATCAGTAATGGCTTCAAACTTTACATGATTTTCTTGAAAATGATACACGCCACTATTTCTAAATTGTTGTGTAATACGTTTGCGTTCAGCGTCGAAATTAGCATAAGAATATTGCGTACCCTTTTTGACAAATGATTTATTCTCTTCAAGAGTATATAAACTATCTAAAGCGGGAGTTTCTATAGCTCTTGAGAGGGTATCAATAAAATAAGGTTTTCCTGTTTTAACCCGATACGTAATTTTACTTTTTTTATTTCCGATAGAATCAATTGCAATACTAACCTCATTTTTTAAAAAGCCATTATTGTAATAAAATCCGGAAAGGCGTTCTTTAGAAATTTCCGTTTTTTTCGATTCAATAATTACAGGTGCTTCACCAGTTGTTTTTAAGAAATTACTCAATCCTCCCACAAAAAAAGAATACCCCAAACGTTCAACTTGCTTGTCAGACAATAAGTTTTTTAAATTTTTTCTTCGATTGGGTTTTTTGTCTAACCAGGCTTGGTAGGAAGAATCAGTATTTTTTTTTGCTAAATTATACAAGTGCAATCGCAGTGGAAAACCTCCAATATTAGAGTTGGGTTGTTGTACCACTAAATTGCTAATTCGTTCTTCTTTTATTTGTTTTTCATTGACAATAATTTCGTTCTTAGCAAGCAATTGTTTTCCTTCGGGCACACGCTTTACTAACGAACACGAATAAATTATTGTTCCGATTACAAATAATAATGTTATTTTTGGTAAATTATTTCTCAAAGCACTTTTTAAAAGTTAGTCAAAAATACAATTTTTATGGTTAGTAAAAACCAAATTAAACGAATAACCAGTTTACTCCAAAAAAAATATAGAAAACAAGAACAACTTTTCTTTGTAGAAGGAGTAAAAGGGGTTCAAGAATTACTCGATTCTAACTTTGAATTGGTTGAATTATTTACGACAAATAGTGAGCTGTTTTCGGTTGATAAAAGCAAAGTTTATGCCATAACAGAATCTGAGTTACTAAAAATTAGTGCTTTGACTACGCCTAATACGTGTTTAGCACTTTTTAAAATTCCGGACGCTGTTTCATTTGAAGAAAAAGGACTACTAGTGGCTTTAGACGATGTGCGCGATCCGGGAAATTTAGGAACAATTATTCGTTTATGTGATTGGTTTGGCATCAAAACATTGTTTTGTTCTGAAGAATCTGTAGATGTGTATAATCCAAAAGTAGTTCAGGCCACAATGGGATCGATCAGTCGTGTCAATGTTGTCTATGGTAACCTCGAACAATTATTAACTACTACAAAATTACCCGTTTTTGGTACTTTTATGGATGGGAAAAACATTTATAATGAAACACTTCCAAACGAAGGAATTATTGTCATGGGAAATGAAGCCAATGGAATTTCAAAAGCGATAGAAAATTTAGTTTCGGAACGTATTGCAATTCCTAGATTTGGCGATTTACAAGCAACCGAAAGTTTAAATGTAGCCACTGCGACCGCTATAATTTTGAGTGAGTTTAAGCGGTAATTGTATTAGTGAAATGTAAAATTAATAAAGAATCCTCGCGTTTTCATTTCTTGTACATTTCCCGTCCACGGACTTCCTGGGGTGTTGTCTCTAATTAATTCATCGTTTACACTAAAAACGCCTCTAATGGATGGCGAAAACACAAAATATTCTAGGTAAATATCCACTCCAAAACCCACTTCATAGAAATTAGTCCATTGCGTCATTCTAAAGCGTTCGTTGTAATTATCTTCTTTTAATTTGTGATTACTTCCTAAATTTAAAGCTTTTGACATTCCGCCTACTAAGTAAGGACGAACGTTTCCAGCACGTAATGCCGAGTATTTTAATAATAATGGAAAAAAGATGTAGGTCGATTTCACTTCGCGTAAACGATCACTAGTATCGGTAATATCTGGATAAGTTAAATTACGTTGGGTAATATATAAACCAGGTTCAAAACGCAAATCGAAATACTCATTAAGACGCAAATTCCCAACCAATCCTACATTAAAACCCGTCGTTGTTTGCACCTCAATATCTTTGGCAACCGATAAATAATCAAATTTAAAATCCAAGCTATTAAATCCTAAATAGTAGCCCCAATGCACACGTTGTTTGTTCCAATTTTCTTTATTGATAATCGGATTTTTGCCAAACATGCCGCCTTGAGCAACTACAATTTGTGTAAAAAGGAAGATAAAAACCAGTTTCTTCATGCTATTTTTTTGATGCTGTATAAATAGTTGCCACACCCATCGTTTGAGGCAAATGTACTACTTCTATAAACCCAATTTTTCGTAAAATATTGTTCAACACTTCGCCAAATGGAAAATTTTGTGCCGAATTTGATAAATAGGCATACGCTTTTTTGTCATTTGAAAACAATTTACCAATGGTTGGCATGATAAAATTGGCATACACATAATACCCTTGTTTAAAAGGAAATTTTGTAGGTACCGAAGTTTCTAAAATAATGAATTGGCCTCCTGGTTTTAACGTACGTAAGATTTCCGACAAGCCTTTTTCTAGGTTTTCAAAATTACGAACGCCATAAGCTACCGTAATTACATCAAAATAATTATCGGCATACGGAATGTTTTCTCCATCGCCTAAAACCATTTGAATTTTAGTGTCTAATTTTTGGGCTTCAATTTTCTTTTTTCCAATGTCTAACATGCCCTGCGAAATATCCAAACCAATAATTTCTGTTGCCGAAGTTTTTGCAAATAAAATTGCTAAATCTCCTGTCCCTGTTGCAATATCTAAAACAGTCGAGGGTTGTTTTGCAGCAACCATTTTTAGAATTTTTTGCTTCCACTTAGCATCCGTTCCAAAAGAGATGATTTTATTTAAACCATCATAATTTTCAGAAATAGTGTCAAACATTTGAGCCACTTGCTCTTTTTTACCTTTTTCGGAATCTTGATACGGTTTTATGGTTTCAGACATTGTTTTGATTTTGAAGTGCAAAAGTACGGATAAATTTTCAATGTGTCAATTAGTCAATTAGTCGATGAGGGAATTAGTCAATGTGTCAATTTGAAAATTTGAAAATGTGACAATTGGTTGAAATGGCATTTAGTTTTTTACCAAACACCAATTACCCATTACCCATTACCTTTTTACATACGTTAAAAAAGTAAAATCAAATGCATGTTTCTCGTCTTTTGGATGGAATTCTTCAAAAACCAATTTCCATAAATTCGTATCGATTTCTGGAAAAAAAGTATCGGCGTCAATAGTGGTATGTACGCGTGTGACGTCTATTTTATCAACTATGTCAAGTGCTTGTTGGTAAATTTCGCCACCGCCAATCACAAAAGCTTCTTCATTATCAGGACATAATTCCATCGCTTTTTCCAAACTAGACACTACAACACAGCCTTCAGGGGCTTGATAATTATGTTGTCTAGTAATGATAATATGTGTGCGATTAGGCAAAGGTTTTGGGAAACTCTCAAAGGTTTTGCGCCCCATAACAATGTAATGCCCAGAAGTTAACGTTTTAAAACGCTTAAAGTCTTCGGGTAAATGCCACAGGAGTTGGTTGTCTTTTCCTAAAGCATTATTCTCTGATGCAGCTGCGATTATGGTGAGCATAGTTGTAAATTTGATTTGTTTAGGTAATACTTTTTAACGAAATATTTAAATGTTATATTTCTACACCGCCACAGCTCCTTTAATATGCGGGTGTGGGTCGTAACCTTCTAACGTAAAATCGTCAAAGGTGAAATCAAAAATATTAGTAACGTTTGGATTTAACTTCATCGTCGGTAGCGGTCTACACTCGCGAGACAATTGTAAATTAACTTGCTCAATATGGTTATTATAAATATGTGCATCACCAAACGTATGAATGAATTCGCCTACTTGTAAATTACACACTTGGGCAATCATCATCGTAAACAAGGCATAAGAGGCAATGTTAAACGGCACGCCTAAGAAAATATCGGCACTGCGTTGGTACAATTGGCAACTCAATTTTCCATCGGCTACATAAAACTGAAAAAACGCATGACACGGTGGTAAAGCGGCTTTTCCGTTGGCTACATTTTCGGCAAAAGAAACTGAAGTATCAGGCAATACACTTGGATTCCATGCAGAAACCAACATTCTACGGCTGTTTGGGTTGGTTTTTAAGGTTTCGATTAATTCGGTAATTTGGTCAATTTCTTCGCTGTTCCAGTTGCGCCATTGATGGCCATACACAGGGCCCAAATCGCCATTTTCATCAGCCCATTCGTCCCAAATTTTCACGCCATTTTCTTGTAAATAGGCAATATTGGTATCACCTTTTAAAAACCAAAGTAATTCGTGAATAATTGATTTTAAATGTAATTTTTTGGTCGTTACCATAGGAAAGCCTTCGCTCAAATCGAAACGCATTTGGTAACCAAAAATACTCAATGTTCCGGTGCCTGTTCGGTCGCCTTTTTGATTGCCGTTTTCTAAAACGTGTTTTACTAAGTCGTGGTATTGTTGCATGTTTAAGTCAGAAGTTAGAAGTTAGAATTCAGAAATATTTGAACTCTCAACTACTTATTTAATACTAAAATTAATGTGAAATATTGGATACGTCTTTTGGATCATGTTTGTGTTTGAACATAATTGCAAAAGCAATTGTGATTACTCCAGCGTAAGCAGCAAAAGTTAGCCAAATGTTGTGCCAGTCTTTTCCTTCGGCTGTGGTGAAATATTTTTCAATAATATAACCGCTAGTAATACTACCAAAAATAGCTCCAAAACCATTCGTCATCATCATGAATAAACCTTGCGCTGAAGAACGAATTTTAGAATCGGTTGAGGTTTCTACGAAAAGTGAACCTGAAATATTAAAGAAATCAAATGCCATTCCGTAAACGATGCACGATACAATAATCATCCATAAACCATCGCCAGGATTTCCATAAGCAAATAAGCCAAAACGCAATACCCATGCCACCATACTAAACAACATTACTTGTTTGATTCCGAAACGTTTTAAGAAAAACGGGATGGCTAAAATGAATAAGGTTTCAGATATTTGAGAAATCGACATGATTAGCGTCGAATATTTTACCACTAAAGAATCGGCATATTCTGGAAGTCGTTTGAAATCGTCTAAATACACATCGCCATAAGCATTGGTCAACTGTAATGCTGCTCCTAAAAACATACTGAACAAGAAGAACAAAGCTAATTTATAATTGGCAAATAATTTAAACGAACTCAATCCGATTAAATCAATAAACGATTTGCTTTCTACTGTTTTACCTTCTGGTGTACATTTTGGTAACGTAAATGAATAGATTCCTAATGTAATAGCGGCAATGGCTGCAATATAAAACTGATTTTCGCTTGCTTTATTGCCTGTCAAGTTGGTAATCCACATGGCAACAATAAAACCAACAGTTCCCCAAACACGAATAGGTGGAAAATCTTTTACGACATCTAAACCACCATTTTTCAAAGCATTATATGCTACGGAGTTAGAAAGTGCAATCGTAGGCATGTAAAAAATCATCGCAACTAAAATAACCCAGAAAAAATCGGTAGGATTAGCGATCTGAGGCACATAAAACAAGGTTAATCCCCCTAAAATATGTAAGATACCATATAGTTTTTCGGCATTCACCCATCGGTCAGCAATAATTCCGCATAAAGTGGGCATGAAAATGGATGCAATTCCCATCGTAGAGAAAATAGCGCCAAATTGTGCACCATCCCAATTTTTAGTTCCAAACCAATAATTTGCTACCGTAATTAGCCAAGCTCCCCAAACAAAAAATTGGAAAAAACTCATTATCGTTAATCTGAATTTTACATTCATAGTTATATTTTTAATGGATTAAGATTCTTTTTTCGAAATTACATCTCTTATTTTAGCGGCTTTTTCATAATCTTCATTTTGTACCGCCGTTTCTAGTTGGTCATACAATTCTTTGATAGAATATCCTGAATAGGCATCAGCAGGAACAACTACATCTTCATCAGTGCCAAAAGTTTCGGGTTGTGATAAAAGGGCATCAGGATCTTCCATATCTTCGTTTTCTGCAGGGTTGATGTTTAAATAAATTCCGGCTTTGTCTAAGATATTTTTATAGGTAAAAATTGGTGCATTAAATCGAATAGCCAATGCAATAGCGTCAGACGTTCTGGCATCAATAATTTCTTCAATTTTATCGCGTTCACAAATAATGCTCGAAAAGAATACACCATCGACTAATTTGTGAATGATGACTTGTTTGACTACAATATCAAATCGGTCGGCAAAATTTTTGAATAAATCGTGTGTAAGTGGGCGTGGGGGTTTGATTTCTTTTTCTAAAGCAATAGCAATAGATTGAGCTTCAAAGGCGCCAATTACAATAGGTAATTTTCTATCGCCGTCTACTTCATTTAAAATTAAGGCGTAGGCACCGTTTTGGGTTTGACTGTAGGAAATGCCTTTTATAGTTAATTTTACAAGACTCATTTGTGGGGTAGTAATTAATCTAATGATGTTAAATTTGGATTTTCCTCTTTTTGACGAGTTCCATCCGCTTCAAAAATAAAAAAAAGAGCTATCTTAACAAAGATAACTCTAATTTAATTTAATATAGTTATTAACCAAATAATTAATTATGAATTACTGGCCTTGAACGTTTTTAGTTTTTCAATCAATTGAGGAACTACTGTAAAAGCATCTCCAACAACACCATAATCGGCAACTTTAAAGAAAGGTGCTTCAGGATCGGTGTTGATAACTACTTTTACTTTTGATGAATTAATTCCAGCTATATGTTGAATAGCGCCTGAAATTCCTACTGCGATGTATAAGTTAGCTGCTACTGGTTTACCCGTTTGTCCTACGTGTTCGCTGTGAGGTCTCCAACCAATGTCTGAAACCGGTTTTGAACAAGCGGTTGCAGCTCCTAAAACCGAAGCTAATTCTTCAATCATTCCCCAATTTTCTGGACCTTTCATTCCACGACCCGCCGAAACCACAATTTCAGCATCTGCAATAGTTACTTTTCCAGAAACTTTTTCTACGCTTTCTACTTTTACTCCAAAATCAGCATCGTTTAAAGCAGGTGCGAAAATTTCTTCATTTAAGGATGCACTATGCTCAATTAATCCGAAAGAATTTTTTGCGATTCCCAAAACTTTTATTGGAGTTGAAATTTCTGTAAAGTTGAAAGCTTTGTTTGAAAACGCTGTTCTTTTTACTTGAAAAGGTGAAGTACTTATTGGTAATTCTACCACATTTGATGCATAGCCAGCTTCAAGTGCAACAGCAACTAAAGGAGCTAAGTATAAACTATCTGTTGAAGAAGAAACTAAAACTATTTGAGCTCCTTCTTTTTTAGCAGCTTGTACAATTACATCGGAATAGGCTTTCGCGCTAAAGTTGTTTAATTTATCGTTTGATACTTTTAATACTTTATCTACTCCGTAGGCAGCTAAAGCACTGTTATCAGAATTATTAATGGTTACTGCTGTTACGCTGGTTCCCATTGATGCTGCTATTTTTTTAGCGTAAGAAGCTAATTCAAGAGCTACTTTTTTTATTTTTCCGTCTGCTGATTCAGCATATATAAGTATAGACATGATTTTTATGATTTAAGATTAACGATTTTTGATTTTTGATTTATGAAGTTTTCTGAAATCATAAATAAGTTTTCAAAAATCTTAAATTACTTTCGCTTCGTTGTGTAATAAACTAATTAATTCATCTAAATTATCAGCATTAATAAGTTTCACAGTAGATTTAGCAGCTGGTTTTTCAAACTTAATGGCTTTTGTAGCAACTGCATCTCCGGTTGGTTCAACAATGGTAAGTACTTTTGTACGTGCCATCATAATTCCTCTCATGTTAGGAATGCGCAAATCTTTTTCTTCAACTATTCCTTTTTGTCCACCTACAATTAATGGTAAGCTAGTAGAAATAATTTCTTTACCACCATCAATTTCTCTGGTAACTTTTGCATCATTGCCATTTACATCAATTCCTACACAGGCATTAACAAAATTACAACCAATTAATCCAGCAAGCATTCCAGGAACCATTCCACCATTGTAATCTAAAGATTCTTTCCCGGCGATAACTAAATCATATCCACCATTTTTAACTACTGCAGCCAATTGCTTTGCCACAAACATTCCATCAGAAGGATTTGCGTTTATTCTAATTGCTTCGTCTGCTCCAATAGCTAAAGCTTTTCTTAATGTTGCTTCTGCATCGGCTCCACCAACATTTACAACAGTTACACTTGCACCTTGTTGTTCTTTAAACCAAATAGCGCGTGTTAAACCAAATTCATCATTAGGATTAATGACAAATTGTACGCCATTAGTGTCAAACTCGCTGTCACCATTAGTAAAATTAATTTTTGAAGTAGTATCAGGTACGTGACTGATGCAAACTAATATTTTCATTTTATTCAAATTTAGTGTTCTATTATACAGCCACGAAATTACAAAATAAATCGAAATAAAAAACTATGCACGCATAATAAATATGAATATCATATTAAAAAATCAATTTTTCCTTTTAAAATGTAATTTAAAACCCTAAAATCGCTCGTTTTTAAATATATTATCAGCTAAAACGATTTAGTAGAAATAAAAACGTTTTTTTATGATAACACATAAGTATAATTTTATTTTTCCTATTTTTGCGAATCATAATTCAAATTACAAACTAATTTCATGAGAACGATACAATTTAGAGAAGCTATTTGTGAAGCAATGAGTGAAGAAATGCGACGCGATGAAACTATATATTTAATGGGTGAAGAAGTAGCAGAATATAATGGTGCTTACAAAGCGTCAAAAGGAATGCTTGATGAATTTGGTCCAAAACGTGTCATAGATACACCCATTGCTGAATTAGGATTTGCAGGAATTGCAGTAGGTTCTGCAATGAATGGAAATCGTCCTATTGTTGAATATATGACGTTTAATTTCTCTTTAGTAGGAATTGACCAAATAATAAATAATGCAGCTAAAATGCGTCAAATGTCGGCTGGACAATTTCCAATGCCAATGGTTTTTCGTGGACCAACAGCATCTGCAGGACAATTAGGAGCCACACACTCACAAGCTTTTGAAAACTGGTTTGCCAATACTCCAGGATTAAAAGTGGTTGTTCCTTCAACTGTATATGATGCTAAAGGTTTGTTAAAAGCAGCAATTAGAGATAACGATCCAGTAATTTTTATGGAATCGGAACAAATGTATGGCGATAAAGGTGAAGTTCCAGAAGGTGAATACATTATTCCATTAGGCGTAGCCGATATTAAAAGAGAAGGAACCGATGTAACTATTGTTTCGTTCGGAAAAATCATAAAAGAAGCTTTTTTAGCTGCTGACGAATTAGCCAAAGAAGGTATTTCTTGTGAAATCATCGATTTAAGAACGGTCCGTCCTATGGATTATGAAACCATCTTAACTTCTGTGAGAAAAACAAATAGACTAGTGGTTTTAGAAGAAGCATGGCCGTTTGCGTCGGTTGCTTCTGAAATAACATATATGGTTCAAGAAAGAGCGTTTGATTTTCTTGATGCGCCTGTGCAAAGAATCACTACGGCAGACACACCAGCACCTTATTCTCCAACCTTATTAAAAGAATGGTTGCCTAACGCGCAAGATGTTATTAAAGCGGTAAAAAAAGTTACTTATAAATAGTAAAAAACGTCTTATATTTGAAACTTCATCAGTCCTTACGCCGATGAAGTTTTTTGTTTTATTTATGAAAAAGAAAATCTTATTTTTTACGTTATTTTTTACAACAATTATTTTTGGTCAAACAAAAGTTGGTGGAAAGGTTGTAGACGAAATGAACGAACCAATAGCCTTTGCAAATGTTGTACTAAAAGGGTCTAGAGATGGAGTTATAACAGATGATAATGGTAATTTTTATTTTGAATCGGCAGGAAATTATGATATTTTAATCGTTTCATTTGTAGGTTATGACAAAGTAGAACTTAAATTGGTTCCAGGTCTCAATAAAGATCTTAAAATAGTTTTAAAATCTGGAATCTCATTAAATGAAGTTACAGTTTATACTGGAAAAACTTCCAAAAAGAATAATCCAGCCTTGGATATTTTGAGAAAAATTTGGGAACGAAGAAGAAAAAACGGACTCAAGATGTTCAAACATTATCAATATGATAAATATGAAAAAGTTGAGTTTGATTTAAATACAATAGATTCTGCCTTTATGAAAAGTAAAGTTTTTAAAGGAATGGAGTTTGTGTTCAAACAAATTGATACTTCAAAAATTTCAGGAAAAACGTTTTTACCCATTTTTATCAATGAGACTTTAAGTCAGGTGTATGGTAATAATGAAGCTAAAAAAACAAAAGAAATTACCACTGCAAATAAAAATTCGGGATTAGGAACGGGTGATGGAGTAAACACTTTTATTAAAGATTTATATGCCGATTATGATATTTATGATAATTACTTAAAATTTTTCGATAAAGATTTTGTGAGTCCATTATCTCGTACAGGAATTAATGTGTACAATTATGTGCTTTCTGATAGTATGTATATTGATAATAAATGGTGTTATAATATTGTGTATTATCCGCGCCGAAAAAACGAATTGACTTTTAAAGGTGATTTTTGGGTAAATGATACGACATTTGCGATAAAAAAAATAAATCTAGAAGCCAGTAAAAGTGCTAACATCAACTGGGTAAAAGAAATATATATTGAGCAAGAGTTTGAAGTAATGAACGATTCGGTTTTTTTACTTACCCGAGATTATATGATGTCTGATTTTAGTTTTTCTAAAAAAGAAGAATCAAAAGGTGTTTATGGAAAAAGAACGACGCTTTTTAAAAATCATCAATTCAATTTACCCAAAGAAGATAAATTTTTTAAAGAAGAAGTCAATTTTTATGACAATTCGGTCTTTAATAAATCTGATGAATTTTGGGCAGAGAATCGTTTTGAAAACCTGAATAAAAATGAAGCCGGAATCTATAAAATGTTAGACACTTTAAAGGAAGTGCCTCGTTTTAAAAGAATTTATAGTTTAGCTACCATTTTAGGAAGTGGTTATATTGAAATTCCGAAATGGAAATTGGATTATGGGCCTATTTTTTCAAGTTTTGGGTACAATGATGTAGAAGGAGAACGATTACGGTTTGGTGGAAGAACCTATTTTGGCTCAAACGATACTTGGCGTTTACAGGGGTATACCGCTTATGGATTTAAAGATAATAAATTCAAATATGGTATTTCTGGAAAATGGATGGTAGATAAGAAAAATCGCGTCATATTATCAGCTGGAAATAGAAGAGATGTTGAGCAAATGGGTGTAAGTTTGACCACTTCAAATGATGTTTTAGGTAGAAGTTTTGCATCCTCGGCGCTATTTGCTAGCGGTGTTAATAATCAATTAACCTCAGTTAATCTTACAACTGTTGGTTTCGAAATAGAACCGTTCAAAAATCTAACTTTTCAAACCAATTTTTCCTATCGTACCTTAAAATCAGCATCTGATCAGTTCAGCTTAGATTATTATACTGATGGTTCACAAACAATAACGAAAAGCGAAGTCAAACAATCGGAAATCAATTTGGTAACCGAGTTCACTCCAAAACGAAAAACCGTAGGTTATGGTGTTGAACGATTAGATGTGGACAAAAATTATGCTCGATTATTTTTAAGCTACAGCCAAGGATTAAAAGGAGTAATGAACAGCGACTTTGATTATCAAAAAGTCCAATTTTATTATAGACAACCGGTATTAATAGGAGGTTTCGGAAGGTTGTTTTCCACTTTTGAAACGGGTAAAATATTTGGCGAAGTGCCTTTGGGTTTAATGGGAGTTATTCCTGGAAATCAATCATGGTTCGTAATTGAAAACACCTATAATTTGTTAAATTATTATGACTTTGTAGCCGATGAATATGCCTCATTGCATTTTGAACACCATTTTAATGGAAGATTGTTTTCTAGAATTCCCTTTTTAAGAAAGTTGAATTTACGCGAAATAGTTGGAATTAAAGGTGTTTATGGTAGAGTTTCAAATGAAAATAAACTATTAAATGCTTCAGGTCTAACCTACACTGCCCCAGAGGATATATATTGGGAATACCATGCAGGTATTGGAAATATTTTTAAAGTACTACGTATCGATTGTGCTTGGCGTGGAAGTTATCTTGAAATGCCAAATGCCAGAAAATTTGCGGTTAGAGCTTCTTTTGGATTCTATTTTTAGTGCACAAATGTTGAACTGTTGAATGATTGGTCAACATTTGATGTATCAATCCAACTCCTAGGGTATTTAATAGTTTTCATAACTAAAAATATTATTTTTTAAAGAATAGGGTATCCAAGTTATATTTTCCCGGACCTTTAAAAACAATGCTGCATAAATAATAAAATACAAAAATTTAGTATTCATTTCCATTTCATTATATCCTTTATTTATAATTGAAATGGCTCTATTTCCTAGATAGTTTTATAAAAACTATATA
>CAISYO010000165.1 GCA_903889745.1 uncultured Bacteroidota bacterium
ATGCATGAAAATCTTCGTTAGGAATTAAAACTACTACAGAATCATCTAATGCTTCAGCACTTTCGTTATATGCAGTTTCATCTAACAAGGATGTGTAACCAAAAAAGTCGCCTTCTTTATAGAGAGAGATGATGAGTTCTTTCCCGTATACATGAGATCTACAAGTTTTAATTTTACCTTTTTGCAATAAATAGAGGTAGTTTGGCATGTTACCTTCTGTATAAATTAAATCTTTCTTTTTATAGGTTTTCACTTTTGCAGTATCGCCTAAGTTCTTTAGTTCTTGTAAAGATTTTGCTTCATCTAAAAATGTGTTTATTCCAAATTCATCTCTTGTATACTCGTTTTTTAAAGCTTCTGCTTTCTTTAATCTGCTTTCAACTGCTTTTAATAGTTCTATATCATCAAATGGTTTTGTGATGTAATCATCTGCGCCCATCTCCATACCTTTTCTAAAATCGCTGTGGTCTGATTTGGCAGTTAAAAATATAAATGGAATTGATGATGTTTTACTGTTTTTAGCAAGCAAATGTATCACACCATATCCATCTAAAACAGGCATCATAATATCACAAATAATTAAATCAACATGATGTAAATTTGCCATTTCTACACCTTGCTTCCCATTTTCTGCCTCTAAAACTTTATAACTAGCTAGTTCTAAAATTTCGGCTGTATTTTCTCTGACTTCGGTATTATCTTCAATTAATAAAATTGTTTTCATCTTGCGCAGGTATAGTAATATAAAATTGGGTTCCTTTGTTTAGTGCACTTTCAAATGTGATAGTTCCATTGAGTATTTCTATATATTTTGCTACAATACTTAACCCTAAGCCCGTTCCTTGAATATTTGTAGCATTTTTAGCTCTAAAGAAACGTTCAAATAATTTTTTTTGTTCATCTTTTGGTATTCCTATGCCTTCGTCTTTAATTATAATTTTAAGTTCAGTACCTTTATTTATAGTGCTGAGTTCAATTGTTTTACTTTGTGCAGAAAATTTACTAGAGTTGGAAACTAAATTGATTATGATATTTTTTAAAAATTGTTTATCGCAAACAAAATTTTCATTTCCTGTGTGATTGTATATTACTTTCTGGCCATTTTTTAGAAAGTTGCTTAATTCATTGATACTTTCAGTGATATAGCTAGGCAATTTTATGGATACCAAATTGATATTAATTTTTCCTTCTTCTAATTTACCTGCTGATAAAAAATCATTTAAAATTAAAGTCATATTTGTAACAGAAGATTTAATTCTTTCAACGTGCTTATTTCGTTTATCTTCTTCTTCTGTTATTTTATACTTACCAATTAAAGAAGCTGACGATAATATAGTACTTAAAGGTGTTCTAAATTCATGCGACGCCATTGTTACAAAGCGCGATTTCATATCGTTTAATTCTTTTTCCTTTTCAAGCGCAGCACTTAATTCATCTTTTGATGCTTCTAATTCATAAAGAGTTTCTTTTAAAATTTTTGTGCGTTCCTCTACTTTTAATTCAAGTTCAGCGTTTACTTTCTTTATATTTTCTTCTGCTAATTTGCGTTCTGATACATCAATAATAAAAGCAATTACAAATTGCTCATCATTACTTTTATAATGGCTTAAGCTTATTTCAATTGGAAATTCTTGACCGTTTTTTCTTTTCCCAAATAAGTCTAAGCCTTTACCCATAGCTCGAGGATGTGGATTCTTATTATAACCTTCGCGATGTTTTTGATGAGAATGGTCAAATCTGGTAGGTACTAATACTTCAACTTTCTGATTAATTAGTTCGTCTTTTTGATAGCCAAATAATTTTTCAGAACTCGGATTTGCACGAACAATCGTTCCTGCTTTATCGGCAATAATAATACCCTCAGTGGCATATTCAAATAGAGCTTGTAAGCTTTCCATTTTTATTGAATTATTTTCTTCCAAGGTATTCATTTTTTTAAACAACTGTCTAAGTTATCGGAAGTATTGTTAAAAAAAGGTGACAAAAGTCAGTTTTATTTCTGACAAAAGTCATGAATTCTAAAAAACACTATAGTCTAAAAAATCAAGTATTGCATCAGAAAAAGCACAATAGGAATGCGCAAAAAAGGAATCAATTATAAATAAAATAGTAGCGCCATTAATCTAAAATAAAAGATTCATTTTTAGTTGGAATAATTACATTGTTATACCCCTCCACAATTAGTTTATCTCTAAATGATACTTTGGAAGGAGGATCTCCATGAACCAAAAAAACTTTTTTAACTTTTTGTTTATCCTGACAAGATAAAAAACGAATCAATTCGCTATAATCTGCATGAGCGCTATATGAATCAATAATTTCAATATC
>CAISYO010000166.1 GCA_903889745.1 uncultured Bacteroidota bacterium
GCAACTTATAAAAAACAAGGTCAATCGATTCTATTATTTACATCAGCTATTACAGCAAAAAGTAGTTTCATTAGATGAAATACAAGAACACTATTCTAAAAAAGAAGTAGTTAAAAGTAAACGTCAAATACAAAGAGATTTAGACGATGTTTTTCTTTTTTTACAACCCGATGAAGTTATTGTTGCTCATTTTACAGGAAAAATAAAGTACTTTCACATCAATAAAAAACCTTCTCTTCAAAAAGAAGAAAAAGATACATACACTAGCCCATTTCCTTCACAATTCTATACTCCAAAATATAACTCCACAGATGAACCACATTTGGAACTCATCCAAAACGCGATACAAACTGGACATTTTATTCAAATTGGAAAACTCAAAAATGATGAAACTGGAGATAATTATACCTTTTCTACCAAACACATTCAAATTATTCCAGTAAGAATTATTCAACACCGTTCTAGTTTTTTTATTGGTGGATTTAATAAGAAAGAAAATAGTATTGTATTTTATAGCATCAGGCAGCTTGACAAACTTAAAACGCTCACAGAAAAATGCTTACCCGATTTGTATCAAGCCCAGTTAGAGCAAGAGTTACTTTCGCGATTTGGGATTACTAAAAACATCAATGCTGAAATATACACTATCAAAATTGAGGTAGCTAACGTTTTATCTGATTTCCTTGAAAATCACTTTTGGCACCCTACCCAACACATCAGCAAAAAAAGAGGCAAAACAATTTTAACGCTTCAATGTGGCATCAATAGAGAATTGATAGGTTGGTTATTTCAATGGATGTATAACATTAAAATTATGGAACCACCTCTTTTAAAAGACTATTTTGAAAAAGCATTGTTTGAAATTAACGCTGTAAATCAAGCTAGAAAACCAGTGGTGTATCGAAATATATTTTCTAAAACGCTCTAAATTAGTTTATTTTTCTAAAGTCAGTAAAATTCCTAACGATTCCAAAACCAATTGAATTTTAGAATTTGTTGTACTTTTTATTACCCCTTCTTGTCCTTTGAAGGGTCCTGACGGAATGGTTAATTTGTCACCTCGTTGCAAAGTTGTTTGAACCACCGAAGTATAATCTTGAGCAAGATACTCTTTTAACAGTTCAAGTTCTACCTCTCTAATAATTGCCGGTTTTCCTAGCCAAAAAACATAGCGAACTACACCCGGTATTTCAAAAACTTCATTGCGCCTAGCTTCGGTAAGTTTCACAAATACATAAGAAGGCAACACAGGTGAGGCTACTTTTTTCTTTCTGTCGCTCCATTGTTTTACAGAAGTAATCATTGGACAATAGGCCTCAATTCCGATAGCTTCTAATTTATCGGCAACTTTTTTTTCGTTTCGAGGCTTTGTATAAATAGCATACCAGTTCATGTTGCAAATATACTTTATTAACCGAAATATTATCCAAACAGAAACTATTTATCACCTAGAAGATGTAAAAAAACGGATTAAGAATACTGTGTTTGACCTTCATAACTTTTTAGTATATTTGCAGCACAAAATCATTATTATTCAACACATGAAGCGTATTTTATTAGTCTGTATTTTTAGTCTATTTGCTACAGTATCATTTGGACAAGAATTTCTAAAAGGGAAAGATTTGAGTCAAGTAAAAGCAGCTCAATTTTCTGATGCCGAAATTTCTCAAATAAGCAAAGAACTTAAAGCCAATCAAATGACTTTAGAACAAGCAGAACCTTTAGCGCTTGCAAAAGGAATGTCTGCGTCTGAGTTTGCGCTATTAAAATCAAGAATAGAAACTTTTAATCTAAATATTACCGGGGATAAAAAGAAAAAAAAGGAAGTTATTAAACCCGTAGTAAAAGATTCAGTACTCGTTAAAAATGACACTTTAAAAGTATTTGGCTCTGAATTGTTTCGATCTAAAAATCTATCCTTTGAACCTAATCAAAATATGCCTACGCCTTCTAACTATATTTTAGGTCCTGGTGATGAAGTTGAAGTCAATATATATGGAATACAACAATTCAATTTTTCAGGAGTTATTTCTAAAAATGGTAGTTTAAATATCCCAAATGTGGGCGAAGTTATGGTAAGTGGATTACCTTTTGAAGGCGCTAAAAATAAACTACAAAAACAAATTGGGCGAATCTATTCAACGGTTGCTTCTGGAAGTAGTAAAATTTCAGTAAGTGTTTCAAATTATCGTACTATTTTGGTAACTATTATTGGCGCACAACAATCGGGAAATTACAGATTAAGCGCAATGAGCACCGTTTATAATGCTTTACATGTTGCCGGAGGACCAAGCGACATTGGTAGTTATCGAAAAATAGAATTAATACGCAATAGTAAAGTAATTAGAACCATCGATTTATATCGTTTTTTGACAAAAGGTGACCAAAGCGATAATATTTCATTAACCGATAATGATGTGATTCGTATTCCTAGTTACGATTCTAGAATTACTCTTGAAGGGGAAATCAAAAGACCTGGAATTTTTGAAACGGTTGCAGGTGAAAATTTACAACAAATCATTTCGTATGCTTCAGGATTTACTGACAATGCTTATAGAAATAGAATTTTGGTTAAACAGAAAACAACCAGTGAATTAAAGGTAACCGATTTAAACGAAAAAACATTTGCATCCTATATTCCAAAAGCAGGAGATTTAATTAGTGTTGACAAAATATTAGATCGTTATGAAAATCGAGTACAAATAAAAGGAGCGGTATATCGTCCGGGAGAGTATAGTCTTCCTGCTAACGGCACAATGACCATCAAAGATTTGATCGCTAAAGCAGATGGACTTAAAGAAAATGTATATATAAAGAAAGCCTCTCTTATTCGTCAAAAAGAAGATTTTACCAAAGAATATCTTAATATCAATTTACAAGATGTTTTAAATGGTGATGCTTCTGCGAATCTCGTTTTGCAAAAAGAAGATGTGCTACTCATTTTTTATAATCAAGAACTTCTTGATACCTATAAAATATCAATTGATGGTGAAGTACGTAAACCTGGAACTTATGATTATGCAAACGGCATGACACTATATGACTTATTACTTGAAGCAGAATATTTTACGGATAAAGCGGCGAGTAATGTGACAGTTTTTAGAAATAAAAAAGATGTTGTTTTTAATCCTAATGATAAGGAAAAAATAGTTTCATTTAATTTGAATATAGATCCTAAAAGCCCAGAACAAGCAGCCAGTTTTATTTTAGATGCCCAAGATCATGTTGTGGTAAGACGTATTGTAACTTTTGAAACCCCTCAAATGGTTACACTTGCTGGCGAAGTATTATATCCTGGAGCCTATGCTATTGTTAAAAAAGAGGAGCGTGTTTTAGATTTTATTACAAGAGCCGGTGGACTAACTGATGAAGCGGATTATAACGCTATTAAGGTAGTTCGTAACAAGTTAAATATTCCGATTGATTGGAATGCCATTTCTAAAAAGCCAACAAGCACAAGAAACTTGTTTTTAGAACCAAATGATTCTATAAGTATTCCTAAAAAGAAATTGACGGTAATTGTATCTGGCAATGTAATGTTTTCAACCGAAGTGCCGTATAAAAAAGGAAAAGGACTCAAATACTATTTAAAAAATTCTGGAGGTGTAAATGATAAAGGTTGGTTGAGAAAAGTATATGTAGTTCATGCCAATGGTTCAGCAAGTACGAGTGGTTCATTTTTAGGATTTAGAAATTATCCAAAGGTATTGCCTGGTAGTACAATTATAGTTCCCGAAAAACCAGAAAGACAAAAAACCAGTACGGGTGAAATTGTAGGAATTGCTAGTGTTTTAACCAGTTTAGCCGGGGTATTA
>CAISYO010000167.1 GCA_903889745.1 uncultured Bacteroidota bacterium
GTTCAATTTTTGGAATCATAAAGCTATGCTAAAATAATTTTTATCAACAATACATTTTTTGGGTTATGAACAATTTTGAACTACGAATGATAATTTGGAAACTTATAGATTCTGTACCTGCGAACTGTGACAGTCGGTCTGCAAGCCAATGGGAATAAGGATTCCAACATGCTGTATCGGGAAGTTTGGTTAATCTTAATTCATAATTAAGTATTTTAGTTAACAGTAAAATGAATCTTAAATCTATATTCAATACATTTGAAACATAAAGCAAACAATGAAAATATTCAATTTAACTCTTAACCATTATAATTTATTCTGCCCAGTAACAGGCGCTCAAATAATGTCATCCGATTCTATGGACGAATCTCCTGCATTGATTTTTAATTGGTGCGATTTTAATGAGGACTTTACTGAAATAACCGAAGAAATACAACAATTAATGAAAGAATGTGTAATAAATATAGTAGATGAAAAATATGCCGATTATCCTTTTGAATATCTCAGTGATTTTGGAAAAGCCTTTGAATTATTGACTAATGAAAAATTAAAACCGTTTTCTAATTATGTGCTCTATGTAATTGCATACGAACAAGAAGCAGGTAGATTAAAAAGCGATACCGCCTATTTTGCATTTGACATGGGTTATGGCACAAAAATGCAAGGAAAAGAATTAGATGAAAATTATTTAATTAGCAATTCTTTTTACTGCCCTGTAACGGCGGAAAAGCTTTTCGGTATAGGATTTGAGCCAAAACAGCTTCCTCCATCAGTTGAAATATATTATGTACTAGATTCGAAAGATAATAAAGTAACTACTATTAAGTACATTTCTGATTACTTTAAAGAAGAATTAAAGAAACTAAATATTGATATATCTGATAACATATGCGACGCAACTGTTTTAAATAAATTTATAAATAGTAATTTTTGTACTGATTTTGCTTTACATTCGGTTACTTCAGCAGAAAGTAAAGTCCAGGCAATACATAGTTTTGTCATCAATATGAATTATTTTGAAGAAGAGGAAGAAAATCCATACGAGCACTTGCCCGATATGAATACTTTTAATGCATTGCTTGATAGGTATAAAAATAATGAGCCTCAAATAGATGGCTACGCAATCTACATTAAACAGAATTCTGAAAACTCTTCATCTTTTTATTTTTATAATTCCATACAAAAACCTTATGTTTCATTTGAGGAATGGGAAGAATTAATGCCAGCCATTTTATTTTCTGATTTTAAAAACAAACCGTATTCTGATATACCAAGTGCTAAATTTGAAGAACTTAATAGTTTATTTTGTTCGTATTGCTTGGGAGGATGGGGAACATCTGCTGCTGACTCAAAAGGAATTGAACAATTAAAGGAATTTATGAAATATACAAATGAAGCACTGGATGAAAGTGAAATTATTTTTTTAGGACCAATAGACCAATTATTTATAGCAAATACCGAATTTACAACTACCCTAATTACCAAGTTTGGTAAAAACCCACAAGAAAACGCGACTGAGTATTTACAGTTTTTGAAGGATTATAAAAATTAAACCGAAACAATATGCAATTTGAAATTGAAAAAAAAGATAATGGA
>CAISYO010000168.1 GCA_903889745.1 uncultured Bacteroidota bacterium
AATAAACAATTGTAATCTTTCTTATTTTTTTATCAGATTTACCTAATACTAATTTTACTTTTGAAATCCCTCTATGTTGAATGTAGTTACTTTCAAATTCCCAGTCATATACTTTAATTATTTTGCCAAATTGGTGCCGTATTTTTTCGTTAGATAAAATTCCAACAAAACAGGCATTATGTTCAATACTGCCATAGGTCAGTAAAAGCTTATCATCTTTCGTACAAATTTCAAAAATACCTTTGGTTTTCTCTAGATATTCGGCACTGTAGTTAGCAATAGTCTTTCCGTACACCATTCTTTTGTAGTAGAACAAATCATAAACTTCTCTTCTTGAATCCTGAGCAAACAATTTTGGAGTTAACCAAATCAATAGAAGCATAATAGGTATTAACTGTCGCATATATTTCTATTTTAGAAGGTTATAAATTTTATTACTCTTCAAAAGTCATTAAATCATAAATTGCTAATAGGGTTATAATTATATTTAAAAAAAAATAAAATATCATGTTGGAATCCTTATCAATCAGGTATATCAGACTCAAAGCCAATACCGATTATCCCGTCTTTTAATAAATCTTCGCTATAATGCAGATAGAGCTCTTTGCTGTTAGAAGGTTGAGTATTCCAAAATAAATTTCTATTCTCTTTGTCTTGAATAATTCCAAGTGTGAACCACTTCTTTATCAAATTATTTGCAGCAATACGTCCCTTTGTAACAATAGCTATTCTGTATGATTTCCCATGATCAAAATAGACCCATTTATAATGAGCATATTCATTATTTACTTTTATTGACATTCTCACTGTGTCCGGTGAAATTGTATCAAGTTTAAAAGTCTGTCCGGCTAACTCCCCTTTTTGAAAATTTTTCAGCTCATTCTCAAAGGTTGCACCAAGTCTGAACTCAATTTGAGCATAGACCTGAATTGATGAGAGAATCAGACAAAGGATTAAAAATAGTTTTTTCATAATTATATTTTTTTAATGATAAAAAGGGCGGCTTTCACCGCCCAAAACATGGATGTAACACAAAAGTATTGATGCGCGTTAATTTCCTTCCCAAAAACTGATCACTGTCACTAATCCTTTGTCAGTTGTAATTATATATACATTACCGGTACTATAATCTTTCCATTTCATATTTCCAATTGAAACATACTGCCTGTTAAATGATTTTACCCATGCATTAACTTCTTCAACGGGTTCAATTATTTTCTTTTCAATAGAATACCCTTTGTCATTGAAATAATATACCTCAACAAATTCATAAGTATTACCTGATAAATTTTGAGCTTCTTTTTCGTAATAAATATACTCAAGGTTACCATCTGTAGTTTTTCCTGGTTTGTAATTCCATCCCAATTTGCCGGCTATATCACTTTTTGTAAGGCCAAATTGTGCTTGTAAAGGTGTCGAAAGAACAAACATTGTAAGCAACAATACATTAATAAGTCTGAAATAGATTTTAGTTACCATAATTTTGAAATTTATTTATTAATAAGTACTTTCTGTATACTCCCAGCGTTGATAGAGGCTGTTATATTTATGGTGTCCAACTTTATTGCCTCTGGAATCAAAAACATCATAGCGCTGATATAGCTCATTCCATTTCTTTGATCCGGTTTGGTTTCCACTGGAA
>CAISYO010000169.1 GCA_903889745.1 uncultured Bacteroidota bacterium
TTACAGGTGTCATCGCCTATGTAACAATGCCTCGTGAAGATTTCCCAGAAATTATCGAAAATAAAGTATACATTTCTTCTGTTTTCCCAGGAAATTCAGCAGAAGATGTGGAGAAATTAATTATTAAACCACTTGAAAAAGAAGTTAAAAACATTTCGGGAGTTGAGAAAATTACTTCGAATTCGTTTCAAGATTACGGAATGATTATTGTCGAATTTGCAGATAATGTTACCATTGAAGATGCAAAAACTAAAATTAAAGACAAAGTTGACGTTATCAAAGCAGATACCGATTGGCCTAACTTGGACAACGGAAGCAAAGTGGAACCGAGTGTTTTTGAATTAAATATTTCGGAAGAAGTGCCTATTTTGAACATCAATTTAAAAGGAAATTACACGACCCAACAACTTAAAAAATACGGAGAATTGCTTCAAGATGATATTGAAGAAATTAAAGAAGTTAAAAAAGTTGACATTTTAGGAGTTGATGATAAAGAAGTAGAAATTGCGGTTGATATTTTCAAAATGACGGCAGCTCAGGTTTCTTTTGACGAAATTCAAAATGCCGTGAAGTATGAAAATATGACGCTTTCGGGAGGAAATTTAATTTCGCAAGGTTCACGAAATAACATTCGAATTGTTGGTGAAATTAAAGATCCAAAAGAGTTAGAAAACATAATTGTGAAATCTTTTGGAGGAACAGTTTATCTAAAAGACATCGCCGTTGTTTCCTTTAAAGAAAAAGAAAAAACAACCTATGCTCGTGAAAAAGGGCAAGAAGTGGTAATGTTGAATGTAAAAAAACGTTCGAATCAAAATATGATTTCTGCGATTGAGCAAGTAAAAGAAAAATTAGAAAAAGCTAAAGAATCGTATTTACCATCTAATTTAACTATCGAACTTTCTAACGACCAATCTTCTCGTGTAGAGCATCAAGTAGACGAGTTATCTAACCATATTATTTTCGGAATTGTATTGGTAATGATTGTCCTAATGTTTACGATGGGATTACGAAATTCATTGTTTGTAGGAGCAGCTATTCCGCTTTCGATGTTAATGGCGTTTACCATTTTATCAGCTTTCGGATTGACTTTAAATACGATGGTACTTTTCGGATTGGTAATGGGATTAGGAATGCTTGTGGATGACGGAATTGTAGTGGTCGATAACGTATTTGCCAATATGCAAAAAGGAATGGATAGAGTATCCGCTTCAAAAATTGGAATTGGCGAAATCGCTTGGCCAGTAATTTCTTCTACAGCTACCACTTTGATGGCGTTTTTACCATTTGCATTATGGCCTGGAACGATGGGAAAATTTATGAAATATTTCCCGATAACCTTAACGGTTACACTTACGGCTTCGTTATTTGTAGCGATGGTAGTAAATGCAGCAATGACAGGTGGTTCAATGGATACTGAAGACAGAAATGTTTCGAATAAATCAGCCAAGTTATATACGATTATCTTTAGTGTAGTAGCAATTGTGTTTGTGTTTTTAGGACATTTAACCGATTCTACGTTTGCAAAAGCGATTGGGCATTTAGCTATTATTTCCTTAGGATTAATGTGGTTGTATAAAATAAAATTATACCAATGGACGCAAGATTTTCAGTACAACTTTTTCCCAAAAATGGAAAACAAGTACAAAAATTTCTTAGCTAAAATTTTAACTGGAAAAAGAGCTTGGTTGGCATTAGCAACGATTATTGGAATGTTATTTTTCTCGTTTATTTTATTAGGAATTTTCCCAAGAAAAGTATTATTTTTCCCAGATAATATTCCAAATCAAGTCATCACGTATATCGAATATCCGCAAGGAACAGATATTGCAAAAACCAATAAGGCAACTTTGTTTGTTGAAAAACAAGTAATTGAAATCTTAAATAAATATGTCGATCCAAAGACTAATAAAAATTACTTAGCCGAAAGTATTGTTTCGCAAGTGGGAGTGGGTGCCGGTAATCCAAATGTAGATGCGGGTTCGGCTTCAGAAACGCCTTACAAAGGAAAAGTAACGGTAAATTTCTCGGAATATAAATTTAGAAATGGTGTTAACACAACTGAAGTTTTAGATGAAATTCGTGCAAAAGTAAAAGGTGTTGCTGGCGCTACAGTTACAGTTGAAAAAGACGCCAACGGACCGCCAGCTGGATATCCAATTAGTGTGCAATTAACAGGTACAGATTATCAAGAAATGCTAGTAGAAGCCGATAAAATGATTGCTTTTATCAATTCGAAAAACATTCAAGGTATTGAGCGTTTGAGTGTGGATGTAAACAAAGAAAGTCCAGAATTAGAAGTTAAAGTAGACCGAGTTAGTGCTGGAAGTTTAGGTGTTTCAACAGGACAATTAGGGTTTAATTTGCGTCGTTCGGTGTATGGTCAAGAAATTTCTACCTATAAAGAAGGGGATGATGACTATAATATTACGATGCGTATGCAAGACGACCAACGTAAGAATGAAGACGTATTGTTTAATCAATCCATTACCTTCCGAAATCAGAATAACGGTCAAATGATGCAAGTGCCTATTTCGGCAGTTTCGCAGACTAATAAAACCACAACCTATAATCAAATCAAAAGAAAAAACCAGAAACGTATTATGACGGTGTATTCTAATGTGTTGACGGGTTATAATGGTGATGAAATTACGAAACAAATTGAATCGGAATTAAAATCGTATAAATTTCCAAAAACAGTGAGTTATTCGTTTTCTGGAGTACAAGAAGAACAAGGGAAAAACCAAAGTTTCTTACTATATGCACTATTTTTAGCGTTAGCCGGAATTACGATTATTATCGTGTTACAGTTTAATTCGGTTTCTAAAACTATGGTAATTTTATTTACGGTTTTATTGAGTTTTAGTGGTGTTTTCTACGGATATGTAATCGCCAATATGGATTTCGTTATCTTAATGACTATGATGGGAATCATTTCGTTAGCCGGAATTGTTGTGAAAAACGGAATTGTATTAATGGACTTCTTCGTCTTGTTATTAGATAAAAAAGTAGCGGAAAACAAATTGCAAAGCCACGACGATTTATCACTTGAAGAAATAAAAGATATCATTATTGAATCTGGTAAAAATCGTTTAAGACCTGTATTATTAACCGCATTAACCGCGATTTTAGGATTAATTCCGTTAGCGATTGGATTAAACTTTGATTTCTTCTCGTTAATTACCGAATTTAATCCGCATTTATATATGGGTGGGGATAACGTAATTTTCTGGGGACCTTTAGCGTGGACCATTATCTTCGGATTATCCTATGCAACCGTGTTAACATTGGTTATGGTTCCAGTAATGTTCTACTTGGTAAAACGAGTGAAATATTGGTTACGAGATAGAA
>CAISYO010000170.1 GCA_903889745.1 uncultured Bacteroidota bacterium
AAAGAAGGTCTAGAAGGTGGAGAGAAGTTTGAAATTTTAGAAATTAGATGAGGAGAGAATAATAAAATTGGTACAATTGAAGTAGATAAAAGTAAAGTATGGGATAATCGTTACGGAGCTCCAAAACAAGAAATCGAACAAACTTATTTTAAAGGTCAAAATAAAGATGCTAGAGAGTGGTTTTATGTAAGATTAGTTAAATAAAATATCAAATAAATTATGAAAAAATTATTCTTATTTTCTTTTCTTTTTTTGTTTGTCACTTTGACAAATGCTCAAACAGGAAGAGATCAGAAAAAAGCAAATATCGCCACCGAAGAGTGGCGATATGAGCTTAGTTGTAAAGGGACCGGAGGTTCTGACAATTCTTATTTAATCGATGTGGTTTCTTATTTAAGAGACGATAAATTATCGATTAATCAATCAAAGAAAAATGCAGTACATGGTGTTATTTTCAAAGGCGTATTTGGGAATAGTGTTGGTTGTCAAACAAAACCAGCATTAACCAAAAATGCTAATTTATTTGATGAGAAAAGAGAGTATTTTGATGCTTTCTTTGCAGACGGCGGTACTTTTTCAAAATTTGTTATTCTTCCAACAGGAAGACCAGACAAGGTTGACCAAGTAACAAAGACAGAATATCGTGTTAACATGACCGTACAGGTAAACGTAATTGCTTTAAGAGAGCAATTAGAAACAGATGGTATCATTGAAAAATTTGCAAAACTTGATAAAAGCGTTGCTAAGCCAAGCATTATGATTTATCCAAGTGACACTTGGTGTAAGGCTAAGGGATATGTTAAAAAAACAGATGATCAAAATGGTGGTTTTAAAATCACCCCTGATTATGAAAAAGCTATTTTAGATGAAGAGTTTATGACTGCTATGAGCAGCATAAAAAAACTTTTTATTGATAGGGATTATGAAAATCTAGTCGACTTACAAAATGAAATTAGAAAAATCGAAGAAGAGAAGATTAAGGATGAATTTTCCGATGATGGTAGACAACTTTCTATGTTAGATAAGATAATTAATAAAGTGTCACCAGATATAAAAATATCAGCCTATTGGAAAGTGATTCCCAAATTGCCTAATTATCAATTAGAATATCAACTCGAAGCGCTTGATTCTTATACCTCGGAGCCCGCTTCACAAGAAGGAGGGTTTGGTCCAGAGTCTAGATCTGCATCTATTGGAGAATTAATTTTACAGTCTGTAAATGATAAAATGGATGGCTTTATAGGAAGATTTCAAAAATATTTTGATAAAATGCAAGCTCAAGGAAGAAAAGTTGAATTAACAATTACAACTTCTTCAAGTTTTGAGGGTAGTTTAGATAAAGAGTATAATGTTGAAGGAGAATCTTACCCATTGAAAGAAATCATTGGAGCTTGGATGACCGACAATGCACTTTCTGAAGGAAATGTATCAGCATCGAAAAACAAAATGACGCTTAAAGATATAAGAATTCCTTTAACGAGAGTTAACAAGTTATCTAAGACTGCAAAGCCATCTGCCGTAACTGCACAAACATTTTTAGAAGAGCTTAAAAGATATTTAAAAAAGTTTGAAATTAATTCTACAGTGGAACCCGGAAAACTTGGCCTTGCTACACTTGTAATTGGAACTACTCCAGAATAAATTTTTTAAAATGAAAACACTTTTAAGTTTTATTTTGCTTTTTTTGAGTTTTGTATCAAATGCACAAAATTCACTTAGCAAAAGCGATGACATCGCTAGAATTGTATTAAATACCTATGTACCTGCAGATGCCAACATTAAACCTGCAGCTCAAAAATTGTTTGAATCTAAATTAAATGCAATAGTTGCTGCCAATGGTATGGGTGGATCTGGAGCATCACAAAGATTTTTGATTAGTGGTCAAATAAATGAGTTGTCTAAAAACATCATTGTTGGCCCTCCAGATCAAATTATACTTGAGCTTGAAGTCAACCTAATCATAGGCGATGGCGTGGACGGTACTATTTTTGCAACAGAGGCTATCAATATTAAGGCTATTGGTGATAATGAAACCAAAGCTTATATAGATGCATTAAAAAAAATAAAAACCTCCGATAAAAATATTTTAGCTTTTATTGAAAAGGGTAAAAGTAAGATTATAGAATATTATAATTCTAAATGTGATTTTATTCTTAAACAGGCTAGCGCACTATCTGATCAAAAATCATATGATAATGCCTTATATGTATTGGCAGATGTCCCAGAAGTTTGTAAAACATGTTATGACGACGCTATGGAACTTGGAGTTAAAATTTATAAAGCAAAAGCCGAGAATGATTGCCAATTAAATATTAGTAAAGCCAAGGCACTAATTGCACAAAATAATTGGGATGAAGCGGCTAACTATATTTCTAATTATACTCCAGATATGAGTTGTTATGCGGAAATTAAGGGCATGCTGCAAAATATCCAAGACCATCGATGTGAGGTTTCACTTGGCAAAGCCAAAGGTGCTTGGGCGTCTAAGGACATAGAAACGACAAGCACTTACTTGGCAGAAATTCCAACAGACTCAAAGTGTAATCAAGAAGCTCAAAAAGTTGCAAATGAAGTTAGGGCATGGGCAAAAGAAAAAGATGGCAGAGAGTGGAAATTAACTTTAAAAGTTCAACAAGACGAAGTGGATATTCGTAAAAGAGCAATTTCTGCTGCTAGGGATATTGGTGTAGCTTATGGAAATAATCAGCCAAAGGTTGTTTACAATACCAGGGTAATAAGAACATGGTATCACTAGTTTTTTGAAAATTTAAAATTAACTTGATGAAAAAAGTACTTACGATTATATCCATATTCCTTGCATCTCAAACAATAGGACAACAAATATTTGTTGATGGTCAATCAGCAACGAGGAAGTTTATTGGTATTGAACCCCAGTTCAATTTTTTTAGAGATTGGAGTACCCAGGCAGAGTTTAAATCTGGAATTGGAGAATATGTGCACTTCTTCCCTGTTGAATTAAAAAATTTAAGAACGGGAGAAAAACTAAATGCGTTGCAATTAGAAATGATGGTAAAAACT
>CAISYO010000171.1 GCA_903889745.1 uncultured Bacteroidota bacterium
CCATTGATAATTATGTGGGAAAGCGAAATTACTAAGCCAGAATATCATTTTTATTCAATTCAAAAAATTGGAAAAAATACATATGTTTTTGAAGATATTGTTCCAGCAGATGGTGAGCCTCTGAGTAAAGATGAGATTCAAAAAATGTTTGATTCTGCTAAAAAAATAGTTGAAAAAGTAGCTCCGAACGATTAATAGATTTTTTAAGTAAATAAAAAGCTCCAATCAACTTGTTTGATTGGAAATTTTTATTTACTTATTTTAAACGAAACGATACCGGAATATTATATCTTACCTTTACGGGATGACCGCCATTTTTGCCAACTTTTTTCCATCTTGGCATTTTACTTACCACTCTTAAAACTTCTTCATCGCAACCATAACCAATTCCACGCATCACTTTTGCATTTTCTACAAACCCTAACTCATTTACTACAAAGGAAACATGAACCGTACCTTCTTTATTAATTATTTTAGCCAGTTCAGGGTAAGTAATATTTTGCCCAACATACCTCATCAAACCAACTGCACCTCCTTCAAATTCAGGCATTTCATCTGCAATTGAAACCGGCTCATTAATAACTGCAGGTAGCGAATTAGCAATTGTTATTGTTGTTACTGTTGAAGTTTCTGTTCCAATATTAGACACTCCAGTAGCTGTTGGTGAACCTGTTCCACTAACTAAAGTAGTTAAACTTACTGTATTTGTTTCAATAATATCGTCGGTAACAGTTGTGCCAATAGTTCCTTTTGGTGCAGTTGCTACAGAAACATTTTTATGAGGTTCCAATACAGGAGGAGTCATATCAACTTCAGTTGTATAAACCAATAAATCGATTTTAGGATCTTCAAACGTTAACGGAATTTCATTTACCGCTACTCCATTCATTTTGTTCGAAATAATGACAGAACCAAATAATAGAAATACAATACTGCATAAATAAATTAATGATTTTTTTAATGAATCATTATAACTTGATCTAATGGCATATGCGCCGTAATTTTTATTCTTGTTTTCAAAAATCACTTCATTTAGTTTACTTGAGTTATTTCCTAAGATATTCATAACATAAATTTTTAAAGATTTATAATTCATTTGTTTACAAAACAAATCATTATCGCGAATAAGATATGTTTGCTATTGTAAAATTAAAGTACAAACAAACAAAAAACCACATCCATTTGAGATGTGGCTATATTGAGTTGGTAAGTGGTTAGATTTGGCCTAAAAATGGGACTATTGCTTTGTGTAAATGGCAGTGCAATTATCTGCAGCAGTAGAACCAATTGTATTTGTATAACTTAGTGAAATAGTAGTAGCGTTTGTTAAAGTTCCTGAACCTTGTGTAAAACCTATGGTGCCCAATTGTTGATAAGGTATTGTAATATTATTATTGCTCACAGATGCCCTTGCTGAAACTGGAAGACCGGAAAAATTATTAAGTACTATTTCATTTGAATTTGTAGTGGATTTTGTAATATTAACTACAAATGAATTTGCACCGCCTATAACTGAACTATTTTCGATAACATTCCAATAAGCCACAAAATTATCTCTAATATCAGTTGAAGGGCTTGGTTCATCCTTATCGTCAGAGGCGCATGATGTAATTGCAAGGGCAGCAGCCATAAATAATAAGTAGTATATTTTTTTCATCGTCTAATCTTTTAAACAAATTTAATCAAAAAGTATTTATAAAATATGGTTAAGATAATTTTTGACAAATTTTAAACTATTTATAATTTGATTAGTAATACGTTTCCAATATTTAAAACATTTATCCCTTCGAATTGGCTATTAATAAAAATAAAGTTGAAGA
>CAISYO010000172.1 GCA_903889745.1 uncultured Bacteroidota bacterium
AGCCTGAGCATTACTCAATTGAACTAAAGACATTAAAAAAACAAGTAACCATAAATGCTTTTTCATTTTGCTGAATTTTGTATAAAGATAAACATCCCTTAAATAAAACAAGACCCAAATGGGTCTTGTTTTTATACATCTAAACTATTTAACTATTGTTTAGGATTCTTCACTGGAGCAGATCCTGATGCTGGCGGATTGTATGCCAACTCATTATCTGGAACATCCCAATAATCCAAGTATCCATAAACGATGGTTGCTTTCGTATTTACTTTGGCAGTTGATGAAAGAACTACGCAGTTCGTACGTCCTTTGTCAGGAGCAATAATTTCCCAACGACGAGCATCATAAAAAGATAATCCTTTAAAGGCTAAACCAATTCTACGCTCAGCTCTTAATTCTTCATAAGCTGCAGCAGCAGTGGCACCAGCTCCAATAGCTGCTAAACCTGCGCCTTGGTAGGCTCTTACTGCATCAATAGATTTAACACCTAAGTCAATAGATCCTGTTTTAATTAAAGCTTCTGCTTTCATTAATTCATTCTCTTCATAGGTAGCTGCAATAGTAATTTCATTTGCACCAGCTGTAGTATTTGAATAGGTAATAACTCCCGCTAAAGCATTACCACCATTTTTAAGTGTATAACGTGTATTGAAAACATTACCACGATCTGTATTAAATAAACCTACAGAAGCTAGTGTTAATACGTTATTATCTTTACGCTTATCTCCAGCTCTAAAATCTTGTATCCAGCGCTCACTTAATTTATAAGTGTTGGTAGAACCAGCAGCACTAGATTGAGAAGTTTTATCAGCCACTGTATTTTCTATGAAAGAACCAGCAGCATCGGTACGAGCCGTAAAAATTAAATCGGTAGACTTAACACCATCAGTAGTTAGAGTCAATATGCTACCCCACTGAGCTGCAGACATTGCAGACACTGGAGTGTTTACTAAAATATTACGTGCTTTCATGGTATTGATATTACGCTTCCACATATCAATTGTTAAAGCACCACCTTTTCCTTTTTGTAGGAAACTAGGTACTAATTTAGTAATAGTGGCTGTATAGTCAGCAGTGCTTGAAGCAGCGCCTAAAGCGGTTGCACAACTATCATAGTTGGCATTAGATTCTTTAATAATGGCTTCTTTAGAAACATAGTTTCCATTAGTAGTTGCCATAGATGGTGCATTATTTTGAATAATTCCCGCATAATACATAGACCCAATTTGAGCATATGCATAGCCTTTCCACCAATACGCCCAAGCTTTTACAGTTGCTTTTTTAGAATCGGCACCTGTACCTGAGAAAGTTACTTTTTTACATAAATCTAAGACACCGTTAGATGCGGTAATCATGTTATACATGTATGCCCACTGGTAGTTAGTAGTATTACTTGAACCTTGTGCGTTTTGATTTACATAACGACATAACTCATATTGAGTTTTAATACTTGCAGGGTTTAAAACTACAGTACCATCGTCTAAGGTTACTTTATTAGGGCAACCAATTTGGTTCATGTAAGCATTCGCAGCTTCTGCACCAACGATATCCCCCATTAACTCTTGGAATCCCATAGTGCCCGCCCAATAACGGCCGTAAACACCATCAGAGTATTTTAAATCGTAAAATCCATTACGATAAACTGCGCCTTGCGCAAAAGAAAGAACACCAGGCTCGTTTTGAGCACTTTCCGGTGTAGGTAAGTTAGTATTAGAGATATCAAGATCTTTCTTACAAGCTGTTAAGCTTAAGGTTAATCCCAATATTCCGACTAAAAATTTATTATACTTCATATCTGATAATTTTAATTAGTTAAGGTTTAAAATCCAACATTCAAACCAATAGTATATTGTTTAGTGTTAGGAATTGTATTGTGATCTAACCCACGGTCAAATGCAGAGTTAGTTGAAAAGTTAACCTCAGGATCCATACCAGAGTATGGAGTGAAAGTTACCAAGTTACGTCCTGACAATACTAGTTGTAAACGACTAATTGCTTTCATTTTAACCAGTTTTGCTAAATCAACACCAACAGAAACATTTCTTAAACGAACAAAACTTGCATCTTCATAGAAGTAGTTTTTAGTTCCGTTAGCTGCACCACCTGCATACATACTACGATAAAACGCAGTATAAGCATTAGTTTCGCCGTCAATAGTAATTGGCAAATCATAGTCAGAATGAATACCATCACGATACATCCATTGTTTAGTTTGGTTGTATAAGTGCGCTCCTGCTACCCAATCCCATTGCATATTAAGTGTTACAGTATTCTTGTAGTTCAAGTTATTGATAAAACTCATATTGAATTTCGGATTTGGATCACCTAAGCTAGATTGACCAGGTAATGCTACAGCTTGTTTAGTAGCTTTATTCACTACCCAATTGCCGCCTACAGTTGTACTTACCACTTCATATAAGCCACGATTCGCTTCAGCAATAAAAGGAGTACCTGTTAATGGATTGATATCATCCAAAGACTTCATCATATTGAAACCAAAGAATTGACCAATTTTATATCCTTGCTTCAAGGTAATACCTACGCTACCCGCTCCTGAAAGAATAACAACAGGGGGTCCTTTTACGTATGTAATTTCTGAAGTTTGTTGAGAATAGTTAGTGATGAAATCCCAAATTAAATCTTTGCCAGTGTATACGTTTAAGTTTAATGAAGCTTGCAAACCATTAGAACCTAATCCAAAGGCATTATCTAAAGTACCACCTACACCTGTTGAAGGGGCAGCGTCAACACTATAAATAGCATTCACTGTTTCTCTCTTCCATAAAGTAGCAGAAACATTGGCAGTTTTTAACCATTTTCCGCCTAATAAGTTTAAACCTAAATCAGCACCATATTCTGTTTCTTTTGATAACTCCACCGATAAATTTTTATTAGGAGTAGTAATAGGAGAAACGAAAACACTATTCGCACCAAGGTTCACTGCACTTAATACAGGGAAACGTTGGAAGGCGCCTGGTTGAATACCCGCCTCACCATAACCAGCTCTTAATTTAAATTCACTAATAACATTGTCTAATTTAAGTTTTTCAAAAGGCTTTAATTTGTGTAAAGCAAGAAATGCATCACCTCTTGGGAAAGTTTGTGCAGTTGCACCAGATCCAAAAGCAGATGAAAAGTCACTTCTAACACCTACAGAGAAACCTGCAAAATCAGACCAATCGAAACGTTGATTCGCAAGTAAACCATAAGTTATAAATGGTTCAACATAGTCTGTGAAAGTTCTGAAGTTGGCAGCTTGTGAAGAATTCCAAGGTGAATAACCTGGACCATCAAAAGCATAAGCACCATAAGATTTGTTAAAACTATTACGGTAATCAAATGCAGCTGTTGTAGAAGTTCTTAAAGGAATATTGATATTAAAATCCTTTTGGAAATCTGTTTTGAAACTAGCTGTTCCGATAAAGTTTTGGAAAACTGTTCTATTTACATAGTTATCAATCTCACCAGTAGTTGTACCATTAGCTGAACTATTAGGATTGTAGTTACTTATAAATCTTCCTTGCAATACAGCATTGGCATTACCAGACTGATCGTCGTAGTAATAATTTGTATTTGTGTTAGAATAGTTAATTGCATACTTAGCATCTAATTCTAAAAACTGAGGTAAACGATAGTTTAAGTTAAAGTTTTGAATTACATCTATTTTTTCAATTAA
>CAISYO010000173.1 GCA_903889745.1 uncultured Bacteroidota bacterium
GACTAAAACGCATTTGGGCTAGAACAACTAAACAAAACGAAAAAGCAATGAAACTTATTGAGAAACTTAACTTTATTAAAATTGCAGATTTGGACAACAATGAAGTAGAGTATGAATTAATAATGTAATTCGAAACGAAAAAGTAAAATAATGGAATCTGCTAACACACGTCTGGCAAAAGAGCCGGAATTGTAGTAACGTAAAATAATTATTTGGAAATCAAAACATACTTTGATCGCAAATAAAACTACCTTTAAAAATCGGCTTCTTCTCAAAGCCCGAAACCATCAGTAACAATTGATAAATAATAAATTATGAAAACTATTATATACAATAACAATAAACGAACTCTATACTTAGCTATCGGTTTTACTTTAGTTTTTTTCTTTTACATAACATACATTTTAGCTCCTTTTAGTAACTGCTTCAAACTGGATACTGGAGCAAATTCACTAGGTATTTCTTTTTCCTACACTTTAGAGATGGTTCAAAATTTCTTTGATTCAAGGAATCAGGAGCAACTTCTTTGTTATAGCGAATTCCTTCAAATTTGGGATGCAATTTTTGCATTTGTTTATACGTTGATGTATACGTCTTGGATTGCCTACTTTTTTAACAACAAGCGTCTATTTTTGAGTATTCCTATTCTTTGTATGGTTGCCGATTGGGCAGAGAATTACGTTGAATTAATTATGCTAGAAACCTATTTAAATTCAAGTCCAATATCCGAAAAATTCGTTTTGTTAGGGTCTGGAATCAACTCGTTTAAATGGATAGTATCAAGTATTACTTTTCTGATAATCCTTATTGGAATAATACTTAAATTAAAAACAATTCTAACAAAACCCAAACTGCATTAAAACGACATTTTAGCCGAAAACGTTATGCTCAGAAACTATATAATCGTGCTTTGAGATAATTTGAAACGACAAAAAAAATAGTTGTAGATTATAAAATTAACATGAAACTAGCACTTGTTGCCCTATTGATTTATCTAGTTGTCAACGTATTTGTTACAAAACGAATCAACAAATCTATTTATGTAAATGAAGAAATGAAGAGACTTCATAAAAGACTCATTTGGGTTCTTCCTTTTCTGGGTCCGGTGCTAATTAAAAACTTTTGGAGGAAAACAAAAACAAAGAATATTCAAACAAATACTAAAACCCAAAGGGATAAAAATGCTAAGTATGGTGGTTTTTATGAAAGTGGCATAGGAGTGGAGTAGCTAATACTAAAAACCATTCAAGAGAAAACCCACTTCTCCAAACGCTCTTTTTATATTTCCCTATTCTTACAAAAAAACAACTATATTTGTTCTGATTTTTGGTGTCGCGAAAGCGAATTAAAAAGGAATTTGGTGTGAATCCAAAACTGTGTCTGCAGCTGTAATCACTGTAAGACCGTTCTCAAAATGTCACTATTGTTATAAACGATGGGAAGGCGAGATCGGTTGGTGGGAGTCAGAATACTTGCCTCGAATCATTTAATGAAGACTTCAGATTAAAGTCCGATTTAGTGTTCGCATCGTAGCAGCGAGGATTATTTCTTTTACCTGATTTTTTCTTTTTGAATAACATAATTATTTTTAAAATGAAAAAAAATCTAATTTACAGTATC
>CAISYO010000174.1 GCA_903889745.1 uncultured Bacteroidota bacterium
CCATAGCTGTGTAAACACCTAAACGTTGTGCTGATTCTGAGAATTTTTCAAAAGCAGTTCCAATACTTTCTCCTGATTCTCTAATTAAATGTGCAGGCATCGTAATTTTTTTCTTCATCATGTATTGAAAAGCTAACATCATTTCGCTTGGGTCAACTTTAAATATTTGATTTACAAATTCACTATAGGCTAAGTGGTGGCGCATTTCATCACCTGCAATTAAATTACACATTTTATGTAGTTTTCTATCGCCATAATTTTTGGCAATTTGAGCTACTCTATTGTGAGAAACATAAGTGGCAAGTTCTTGAAAACTAGTGTAAACAAAATTTTTATAAGGGTCATTGCTAGTGCCAATGTCAAAGCCATCATTAATTAAGTGATGTGTAGTAATTTCAACTTCTTTCATATTTACACGTCCAGATAAATATAAATATTTATTTAGTACGTCGCCATGACGATTTTCTTCTCCTGTCCATTGGCGAAACCATTTATTCCATCCGTTTATTTGCTCTTCTTGGTTAACTCCTTCAATGTTTAATAACCAAGATTCATAGGTTGGAAGCGCTTCTTCGGTAATGGTATCACCAACTAAAGTAACCCAAAAATCATAAGGTAAATCTTTTGCTATTTCTTGTAGTTCTTTTACTTCTTCAAAAAAAGAATCTTTTTGTGAATTAGGAAGTAAATCAGTGGGTTGCCAAATTTTTTCTACTGGAATTAAAAATTCATCGACAAAAGTGTCAATTTTTTTTTCTAGAAATTGCATTACTTCTAGGCGTACATTTTGTATAGACATGTTATGTTTGTTTTATAGAATTGGCAATTATTTTTTCTGTTTTATCGAAGATTTCTTCAAAAGAAAAATCAGAAATTTTCATTGCAGGGTGTATCTGAAAATGTAATGAATTTCCTAGGCCTAGAGGGAATGAGCCAAATTTCGTCATTTTCCACGAATTATTAATGGTAATTGGCAAAAAATAGGCATCGGGAGCAAATTTATACAACATTTTTAATCCGCTTGATGCAAAAGGTTTAGGGGCGCCCGTTTTACTTCTTGTGCCTTCAGGGAATATTACTACTGAATAATTATTAGCATTAATCAACTCAGCTACTTTTTTAATTTCGGGTAAGGCTTGTTTTGGGTTTTTTCTATCAATTAATGCTGAACCCCCATGTCTTAAATTATATGAAACACTCGGAATTCCTTTACCAAGTTCAATTTTACTAATAAACTTTGGATGTATTTTTCTTAAAAACCAAAGAATAGTGGTAATATCATATAAGCTTTGATGATTCGCAACAATAATTATAGGTTTTTTTTCAGGAATATTTTCTAGCCCTTTTAAATCATAGGTTGTTCCAAGAATATGTGTAGTTCTAACAAGAAACCAATTTAAATAGGCAACACTCAAACGATGTGCATTATAACCAAAAAAGGTATAACAAATCCACTGGATGGGATGAAAAATTACCAACCAAAGTAAAAAAAAGAAGTAATATACTATTGAAAGTGGATAGGATACTATTTTTTCCATTTAAAAACGAATTTGCACAAAAGTAAGGTATAAAATAAAAAAACCACCAAATAATCGGCGGTTTTATTATATGCTAGCATAGTATAACGGGTCTAGTAGCTTTAAGTTAAGAAAAATTTAATTTATAATTGTACAAACTCCATTTACACAATCTATATTATTTGGAGGACCTACCAGCATACAATCTGATACCGCACCTGTTTCAATATTATGTCGATGATCCATTTCATAATACTCGTTAACCATGATTTCTAAAGTAGTTTGATCAACAGTATTCGGATAAACTAAATACTCTCTAGGACCACCGCATGGTTTTGCTCCAAAAGCGATTGAAAGACATCCAGTTGCATTGGCACAAGAAAAACTTTGAATATAATTAAGAATTTCTTGTTTCTTTTCAGCTAATAATTCAGGTGTTGTTCTGTTATCGTCTTCGTCACATTGAAAGCTTGACAACAAAACAAATAATAATGCTATACGAATTAAATATTTCATAATATCTATTTAGGTTTTGTTACTCTTTAATTATTAGCAAAATTCGTTGTAAGCGTCTTTTAGATTTTCAGCGATTAACTCTGCTGGACGACCCTCAATATGATGACGCTCTAACATGTGGACTAATTCACCGTCTTTAAATAAGGCCATACATGGTGATGATGGAGGAAAAGGGAACATGTGTTGACGCGCTGCATCTACTGCTTCTTTATCAACTCCTGCAAAAACAGTTACTAATTGCGATGGTTTTTTACCGCCTTCTAAACTCATTTTCGCTCCTGGGCGCGCATTTCTAGCCGCACAACCACAAACCGAATTAATAACCACTAAAGTAGTCCCTTCATTTTTTAAAGCATTTTCTACTGCTTCTGCACTATATAATTCCTGAAAACCAGCATCTGTTAACTCAGCACGCATTGGTTTAACCATTTCTTCTGGATACATAATTTTATTTTATTAAGTTTTGAACCACAAAGTTACGAAGATTTTTGCAGGTTAAAGAAAATCAATTCTTAAACATTTGTTATGATTTCACCGTTTTTTATACAAATCGATTGAAAAATGCTTTAATAAATAACTGTTTTGGACACCTCCAAATCACTTGTAAATCTTCTAAAAAAGAAGTTTCTTCGTCCAAAAATTTAAAAATTACAGTCGAATTTCCGTTTATAAACATTGATGAAAATATTTTTGAACCTAATTCGTTTTTTGAACTTAAAATATCCAACAGTAATAAATCATAAAACCAAAATTTATTCACTTTGTGAAACTTTCTAAAATCGGCAGTCGTGATGAGAAAATGAACTAATTCTTTTGCTTTTTTGGTTGCATTTTTAAAGGTATAACCCGTACTTGCTTTGGTCCATCCACCAGCCGAGCCAATATTGATGATGTTTTTAGTATTGTGTTTCCAAAAAGGGTAGCAAGTCATTGGAATATTTCCTTGTTCTTTTTCGATGATTTCATATTCGGTTATGCCTAAATTTTGAATATATTGTTGAATTTCTGTTTCATATTCCTCTTTTAAAAGTAAGTCTTTTGAAAACAACGTATATTCTAACAACGCATCATGTTCTGATGTTGGTAAAACATACATGAATCGGGTATTGCCTTTTTGTGCTACCGAAAAATCCATGAAAGTGGCACAGTTAGGAGTAAAAACCGCTTCCTTGCTTTTGATGAACCAACCGATAAAATGTTGTTGAATTAACGGAAATTTGGTTTGCTTTTTTACAACTTCAGGATTATAAATCGAATTAATAATTTTGGCACAAGTGAAACTTTGTTCTTTAGTTTTTACAATACAATGACTATCTACATCTTGAAAATCAACTACTTTTTGATTAAGAAAATGAATGTTTTTATGTTCGGAAATTTTCTTGAAAACCAGTTCGTAAAAATCAATTCCGTTACTTTTTTTGTATTGATAAGGCGTTAGTTCTAAAACCCGATTAAAATGTTCATTAGCAAAAACAGCTTGACTCCATTTTTTTGAAACAATTTCATCAAACAATTCCCCTCTTTTAGAGGGATGCCCTATGGGCGGGGTGTTATTTTTATCCCAAAAACACCATGTTCGGTCGTTAATTTTTTTTGTTTGCTCATCAATCAACAAGATAGACTTATCGTCAAAATTACCCGACAAGAGCATTTCATAAACCGTCATTAAAGCCGATAAACCAGAACCTGTAAAAATATAATCAAAATGTTGCATTAAAATAGCGTATATCTAATTCCTAAAAAACCTCTAATTCCTTGATTTGGAGCATACATATAACTTGGGTCAAAAGTTAAATTATAGGGATTATTAACCGTTAAATTTTGATCAAAAGGATCTTCTGCTCGTGCAATTAAAAACGGGATTCCTTTGTTTGGTGTCCAATTTAAAATATTTTTTATGCCTCCATAAAGTTCAAAATTACGAAATTTTTTATAAGTAAACTGAATATTCTGCAAACTCCAAATAGGAGCGTATTCTGGTCTTGGGTCTAATTCACCTAAAATGGGCAAACGCATAGGACCATATAAATTTCCAGTATAATCTATTGCTAAAAACCACTTTGGAATCTCATACGTTATTGCCCAATTGGCACTGAATTTTTCGGTTAAAACAGGTATCGAACTCACGCCATTTTGAACATTTTTTGGGTCCATAATCGTGAAACCAACAATTGCTTTTAATCCGAAAGGAGAAACCCAATCGATATTAGAGCTAATGCCTAAGGTTTGAGCAAATCCGTTTAGGTTGGAATAAATTATTTGGTTTGGATTGGTGTCATAATCAGGAATTATTTGGTTGTTAAAATAAGTGTACCATGCCGAAGTTTCAAATCCTAAAAAAGAGCCATTTTCAAATTTAATTTTCTTTAAATAATTGAAATTGATGTTGTAGGATGTTTCGGGTTTTAAATCTTCGGTTATGATGACATCTCTTGCACCTGATAATGCTGCATGATCTTCTGTAAACAAATTTACAATTCTAAAGCCCGTTCCTGTATTAATCCTAAAAACGTCATTTGCTGTTGGATTCCATTTGTAGGCAATTCTTGGCGTAAAAATGGTTCCATGATTGTTGTTATAATCATATCGAATTCCAAAAAGAGCATTATGTTTTGGAGCTAATTTTATTTCATCTTGAAGAAAAGCACTGTAAATGGTTGTTTTTTCTGCCGAAATAGTTGCAGGTGTATTGTCGTTATAATATTGATAACGAAAAGCTGTTCCTAAAAGTAAATTATGATTTTCTACTTTTTTATCCCAAGTATATTGTCCAAAGGCAATTTTTTGATTTGCAAAGTAAGCAGTAGTTCCATAGACCGAATTTTGGTCGTGAGCGGTTATTGAAAACGACAAATACATGTCTTCTTTGGTGGGCAATTGATATTTGCTCAACAATTCTACTCGTTTGGTGTAAATACTTTCGCCATAGACTTCACTACCACCTCGATGCGATTTGTTCCATTGCATTTCGCCACCCCAGCGATCTTCATAAAATAATCGTGCGGCAATGGTGAATTCTTTGTTGTTTTTTCTGTCAAAGGTCCATTTATTGAAGATGGAAATTCGTTCTTGTAGCGACACATCTGTAAAATTATCGTTGTTGTTATCGATTGGCTGATTGTAGTTGTAATAGTTGATGCCTACTAATGTTGTTGCTTTTTTACCAATAGCGCTTTTAAATCCTAAATCTACATTGTTTTCTAGCCATGAAGTCGAAAAAATATCTGCCGAAAACAAAGGTGCGTTCAATGTTTTTTTTGTAATAATATTGATTAAACCGCCAACTGCCTCACTTCCATATAAGCTAGAAGCTGGTCCTTTTACTACTTCAATTCGGTCAATTAACGAATTTGGAATTCCAAACAAGCCATAAACCGTTGCAAGTGAACTCACAATGGGCATGCCGTCAATGGTAACCATTGTATATGGCCCTTCTAAACCATTAATATGAATGTCGCCCGTGTTGCAAATATTGCAATTGAGTTGAGGACGCACGCCATTTACATTTTGCAAAGCTTCAAAAATATTTGAAGTAGGGTTTTTCTTCAAAAAAGTGGGAGTATAAACTTCTACAGGAACAGGAGTTTCTAAACGAGAAACTGGTTTTAAGGTTCCCGAAATCACAACATCATTTAAAACATTTGCGTCTTCAATTAGATTAAAATTCAGGACATAATTGGGTTCGTTTGAAATAGTTATTGTTTTTTTTTCGGGTTTAAACCCAATGAAGGACGCAATAATTGTATAAGAACCAGGCGGAATAGTTGAAAGTTCATACACTCCATTTTCATTGGTTACCGTGCCTTTTTTAAGTTCTTTGATATACACATTTGCAAAAGCTAAACCTTCGTTGTTTGCCATTATTTTTCCTTTAATTGTGCTTTGAGAAAAAGCAAGGGTTGAAAAAACAAGAATTGTATAAAAAATAATTTTATCCATTATAAAAAATAATTTAGGCAAATCTAAAAAAATAATCGGTTTGTCAAAAAAATAACTAACCGATTAAGTAAATTAACCAAATAAATCTCCAATAAACTAAGTTGCTTGATAAAATTGTTTTGGAACAGGAAAGGGGTCTTTAGTTGAGCCAAAACCACTCTGCATATCAACAATCTCATCACGAGTACAAATACATTTTTCTATTTTATTTCTAATTTCGGTTTCATTTAAATGGATTCCGATAAAAACTAATTCGTTTAGCCTATCGCCAAATTCTAATGACCAGCGTTCTTCAATAAATTCTTGATTTAGAATGAAATTTGGGAAATTAATTCGTTCACTATACTGCATACTTGCCCACCAAACTCCAGCGCCTTCGGCTTTTATTGAGCCACCAGCTTGTGACCAATTTAGAGCTTGATCTGGTCTAGAAGCTATCCAAAAAAGTCCTTTACTTCTTATGATGGTTTGAGGAAATTCTGAAATGAAATCCCATAAACGATAAGGATGAAAGGGTCTAAGATCTCTAAAAACAAATGAATTTATGCCGTATTCTTCTGTTTCTGGAGTGTGAATTCCTTCTAGTTCTTGAATCCATCCGGCTGACATTTCGGCTTCTTCGTAATTAAATAATCCTGTATTTATGATTTCATTGGTAGCAATTTTCCCCATGTTACAATGCACAATTTTTGCTACTGGATTTAATTTTTTTAGTGTATTTTCAAGAAGCAATAAATCTTCTTTTTTTACCAAATCTATTTTGTTTAGTACAATTACATTGGCAAATTCAATTTGGTCTACCAATAAGTTTACAATTGTTCTTTCATCATTTTCAATATCCGATGCTTGAATGTCTTTTAAAGTTTCGGCTTTGCTAAAGTCTTTAAAGAAATTAAAAGCATCTACTACTGTAACCATTGTATCTATATAACTGTATCTTGATAAGTCGATATTCTCGTCTTCATTTACAAAAGTGAAAGTTTGTGCAACAGGAATTGGTTCACTAATTCCAGTGCTTTCAATAAGTAAATAATCAAAGCGATTCTCTTTGGCTAATTTTTCAATTTCAACCATTAAATCTTCGCGAAGTGTACAACAAATACAACCGTTACTCATTTCTACCAACTTTTCTTCGGTTCGAGACAACGTCATTTCATTTTTTACGAGTTGAGCATCAATATTTACTTCACTCATATCATTAACAATGACAGCAACTTTTAAACCCTCTTTGTTGTGAAGAATATGATTAAGTAATGTAGTTTTTCCAGCACCTAAAAATCCAGATAATATTGTAGCGGGTAGTTTTCTCATTTTAATGTCTGTGGTATTTAAAATTCAACAAATGACCTATTATCATTCCAATTCCACCAAAATATAGTAAAGTTGTATGATGATGAGTGATTAGAGTGTATAAAATACTTGCCAAAATTATCCCCATGGAACAAAATAAAATGAGTTTTATAGATTTATGAGTTTTGGATTTAAGTATTCCAATTATTGCATAAACTCCAATTGCTGCGAAAACTAGATCAATCCAATGGTTATGTGATAATCCAATTGGTAAAATGGCAATTAAAGGAAATATTAAACAATGAATTAAGCACAATGTGGCACTCGAAATTCCTAAAACATCATGAAATTGTTTTGATTTTATATTCATCTTACTATCTTTGTTAATGCAATTCTGTTGCAAATATAATAATTATTTTAATTAACGCAACAATGTTGCAATAAAAACATGAAAGTAACTCGAAATACTCAAGCCAAAACAGAAATATTGCATCTTATTCAACAAAACAAGGTTGCACTTTCTCATGCCGAACTTCAGGAATTATTGAATGGTTTGTGCGATAGAGTAACTATTTACAGGGTTTTGGAGCGTTTATTAAAAGAAGATAAAATTCATAAAGCCATAACTACAGATGGTATAGTTAAATATGCCGCATGTCTATCAACAGAACATCATCATCATAATCATGTTCATTTTAATTGTACAAAATGTAATACCACCTCGTGTTTAGATGGTGTAGAACCTCAAATACAACTTCCCATAGAATATAAAGTAGAAACTTCAAATTTTACATTATCAGGAATTTGTCCCAATTGCAATAAAATTTAGCTATGTCTAAATATTTTATTTGATAAAATAAAATTGTATTTTTGACAATAAAAAAACATGACCATTTCAGAAGAAAATTATATCAAAGTAATTTATCATTTATCCTTGGTTTCGCCAAAAGGGGTGAATACGAATGCCATTGCAGGAATGTTAGAAACAAAAGCATCATCAGTTACCGATATGTTAAAGAAACTTTCAGACAAAGATTTGGTAAGTTATCAAAAATATCAAGGGGTTACTTTAACTGAAAAAGGATTTTATTCGGCTAAAATGATTGTTAGAAAACACCGTTTATGGGAAGTTTTTTTGGTAGATAAACTCGGTTTTTCATGGGATGAGGTGCACGAAATTGCAGAAGAACTAGAACACATCAAGTCGGAAAAGCTAGTCAATAAATTAGATGAATATTTAGGTTTTCCTTCAAACGATCCGCACGGAGATCCAATTCCGAATGAAAAGGGTGTGATTAAAAAAACAGAAAAGCAACTTTTATCTGAAGTTGAACTTCAATTAACTTATCATTGCGTAGGTGTAAAAGATTCCTCCACCGAATTTTTAAAATATTTAGACAAACAAAAAATAGCTTTAGGTTCGCTTTTAAAAGTAATCGACAAAGAAGATTTTGACAACACCTTAACGGTTGAAATAGATGGAAAACCATTGACTATTTCTAATAAAATTGCTAACAACTTATATGTACAATAATTATGTTTGATTCAATTATTCATTTTTTTGAGTGCATTGACCCTATTTTAGCAGCATTACTTGCTACTACTTTTACTTGGGCCTTAACTGCTTTTGGCGCTTCATTTGTTTTCTTTTTTAAGAATATGAATCGGGTAGTTCTAGACGGAATGCTTGGTTTTACTGGCGGTGTAATGGTGGCTGCAAGTTTTTGGAGTTTATTAGCACCCGCTATTGAAATGACTGAAGGAGAAGGTTTTGTAAAAGTAATCCCAGCAGCTATTGGGTTTTTATTAGGCGCTATTTTTATTTTTGGATTGGATAAAGTTTTACCGCATTTACACATCAACTTTAAAGAGACAGAAGGTATTAAATCGCCATGGCAACGCACTACTTTGCTTGTTTTGGCTATAACCTTACACAATATTCCCGAAGGATTAGCCGTTGGTGTACTTTTTGGTGGTGTTGCCGCTGGAATTCCAGAAGCTTCAATTGCCGGAGCGGTTACTTTAGCCATTGGAATTGGGATTCAAAATTTTCCTGAAGGAATTGCGGTTTCTATGCCTTTACGAAGAATGGGAATGAGTCGCTGGAAGAGTTTTATGTATGGACAATCTTCGGCTTTAGTAGAACCAATTGCGGGAGTTTTAGGAGCTGTGGCAGTTACTTTTTTTACGCCATTGTTGCCTTATGCCTTAGCATTTGCTGCCGGAGCAATGATTTTTGTGGTGGTTGAAGAAGTTGTTCCAGAAACACAACAAGATAAAAATACAGATATTGCAACTTTAGGTTTTATTGGCGGATTTATTGTTATGATGATGCTTGATGTTGCTCTTGGCTAATGACAAGCACAATCATCCCCACAAGGTTTTGATTTTTTAGTGCTTTTTTTCCAAAAGAATTTCTTTATTAAAAATCCAATTGCAATTGCTAAAGAGATATAAACTAAAATTTCTTGTACCATCTTATTTTAAAATTTGATAAGCAATTAATGCAGTTATGTAAGCAAATCCACTCATAAAAACAAGTTGGACCATTGGCCATTTCCAAGAATTTGTTTCCTTTTTCACAATCGCTAACGTAGAAATACATTGCATCGCAAATGCATAAAACAGTAATAATGAAATTCCTGTTGCAAAATTAAACACTTTTTTTCCTGTCACAGGGTGAATTTCGGCAGCCATTCTGTTTTTAATCGTGGTTTCTTCTTCACTATGACTTCCTACGCTGTAAATGGTTGCTAATGTGCCTACAAAAACCTCGCGCGCAGCAAAAGAACTTACAACCGCAATGCCAATTTTCCAATCGTATCCTAATGGACGAATAGCCGGTTCAATGGCTTTTCCCATGTAACCAATATATGAATTTTCTAATTTGAAAGCGTTTACTTCATCTTCTAATGTTTCCAAGGAACTATTTTTCCCTTGATTTTGTGAGGCAATAATTTTTTCGGCATTGTTAAAATCATCGCTTAAACCATGCGAACCTAAATACCATAAGATAATTGAAAGCGCTAAAATAATTTTTCCAGCACCCGTTACAAATGCTTTTGTTTTTTCTAGTACATTGATTCCAACATTTTTTACCATTGGAATTTTATAACTTGGCATTTCTACTACGAAATAAGATTTACAACTTAATTTTAAGAACTTATGCAATAAATAGGCAGAAAAAATGGCCATTCCAAATCCTAATAAATATAATCCCATTAGAGTTAAACCTTGTAAACTTAAAAACCCAAATAGTCTTTTTTCGGGAATAATTAAGGAAATTAAAATAGCATATACAGGCAATCGTGCAGAACAAGTGGTAAATGGGGTAACTAAAATAGTAATTAATCGTTCTTTCCAATTTTCGATATTTCTGGCACTCATAATTGCTGGTATAGCACATGCCGTTCCCGAAATTAAGGGCACAATACTTTTCCCTGATAAGCCAAATTTTCGCATGATTTTATCCATCAAAAACACCACACGACTCATATAACCACTTTCTTCTAACACCGAAATAAACAAGAATAAAAAAGCGATTTGAGGAATAAAAATTACGATGCCGCCTATTCCAGGAATAATTCCTTCGCTAATGAGATTTGTAAATTCTCCAGCCGGAAGCTGTTGTTTTGCAAGCGAACTAAAATTGGCAAACGTTTCATCTATAAAATCCATTGGAATACTACTCCAATCAAATAAAAACTGAAATATTAGCATTAATATTCCAAAGAAAATTAGATACCCAAAAACTTTATGCGTTAATACGCGATCAATTTTTGCTCGAATATCAGTTGCTTTTGAAACGTCTATTTTTTGACCCAATTTCAACGTGTCATTAATAAATTGGTATCGCTTTATGGTTTCTTTTTGCTGTAAACGTTTTAAATCGGAATGCGATTTGGTAAACGAACTTTTGATTTCGTTTCGTTCCAAATTTAAGAAATTTACATCTTGCGTAATTACGAGCCAAAGTTTATACAACAACTGATTTGGAAACGCTCTTCTTAAATTATTGAAATAATCAGGATCAATAGATGAAGCATTTAAACACGGTTCGGTCGAAAGATTTTTGTAATTTAAAATTAAGTCTTTTAAATGGTCTATACCAATTTTTTTTCTTGAACTTATTAAGGCTATTTTGGTTTTTAATTCTTTTTCTAAGATTGAAATATCTAATTCGATTCCTTTTAACGCCATTCGATCGGCCATATTTATGACTAATATGGTTGGAATTTCTAAATCTTTAATTTGAGTAAAAAGCAATAAATTTCGCTTTAAATTTTCAACTTCAGTAACTACTACTGCAACATCAGGAAAATCTTCATCATTTTTATTGAGCAATAATTCAATTACCACATTTTCATCAATTGAACTCGCATTTAAACTATAGGTTCCTGGTAAATCGATGATTTTGGCTTTGATAGAGTCGGATAATTTGCAAACACCTTGTTTTTTTTCAACCGTTATACCTGGATAATTACCAACTTGTTGATTTAAACCAGTAAGGTCATTAAAAACTGAAGTTTTACCCACATTTGGGTTTCCAATTAAAGTAACTTTGATAGGATTTGCATTCATTTTAAAGTTCTTTTTGAATGCTAATTTCTTTTGCGGTTTCTAATCGAATTGCTACATGAGAGTCATTTACATTAAAATATAATGGATCGCCAAAAGGAGCCACCTGAAGCAACGTAATTAGATTGCCAGGCAAGCACCCCATTTCTAATAATTTTAGCGGGATTTCGTCTAAGTTGACAGCGGTTATAGTAGCCGTTTCACCTATTTTAAGTGAGGACGAATTTAGATCCATTTTTTATTTAGATTCAATTAAAATACAAAAGTAAAAATTTATAACTAAGTAAACCTGATAATTATCAATTTAAATAAATTATTTTTGATTTTCGATCAGCCAAATAATATCCGATAATAATTGCTGCATATTTTTGGTTTGATCACCTTCAGTAGGGCGGTCTAAGTTGGTGCCGTCATAAAACCCTCTAATTCTTTTATTTTTATCTACTAAAATAAAATTTTCGGTATGAACCATGTCATACATTTCTTCCGGTTTCCCGGTTTTTACTGCTAAATATGATTTTCGAGCCAAATAATAAATTTCTTTTTTATCTCCGGTTACTAAATTCCATCGTGTATCATCGACACCTTTTTCTTGTGCGTATTTTTTTAATACTTCAGGTGTATCAATATCAGGTGTAACCGAAAATGACAATAATTTTACATTGGGATATTTTTTTAATTGATTTTGTAACCAAACCATGTTATTGGTCATTTTAGGACAAATAGTTGGACAAGTAGTAAAAAAGAAATCAGCCACATAAATGGTGTTTTCATACTCTTTTTGGGTTACAATTTTTCCGTTTTGATTGGTAAACGAAAAATCTGCAATCTTATGATCACTGCCAATGTGCTGCACAGTAGAGTCAACTAATTCAGGATTAATATCATTAGGAGAATAAATAGGCAACATTTTTTTGGGTGTTTGCAAAGCATAAATGCCAAAAAAAACAGCTATTGATACCATCAAAAAAATAAATAAAAATGTTCTGTATGGTTTTAATTGAGTAAGCATTAATTTTTTTTACAAAAATAAACATATTTGGATTTAAAGACGTTTTAACCATTGTTAAAGTTATAATAAGTTCGTTTTCTTTGTTATATTTGTGAATTAATACGACAAAACACTACTTAAATGATTAAAAACTACTTGATTGTTAGTTTATTGTGTTCCTTTTTTGGATTTTCACAATTTAATCCATCGGCACCATGGATGCAAAATGTAACAACTGCAAAACCAGGACAAGCAACCATTGATGAGCAAGTTGAAGCTTTTAACCAATATTGGTCAACAAGAGACAAAAACGTAAGAGGTTCGGGCCACAAACCATTTATGCGCTGGGAATATCATTGGAGAAATTATACTAATGAACAAGGCTATATCATGTCATCGGAAGATTTTTGGGAGGCTTGGCGACAAAAAAAACAAGTAATTGCTAATAGAAGTTCAGCGAGAAGAGTTTTACCTGCAAGTAATTGGCAACCAGTAGGTCCGTTTACCCATACAAACACTGGGTCTTGGTCTTCAGGTCAAGGAAGAGTAAATATTGTTCATGTAGATCCATCGACCTCAAATACTATTTATTTAGGAGCTCCAGCTGGCGGAATTTGGAAGTCAATCGATAATGGAGTAACATGGGCTCCCCTTACTGATGAATTACCACAAATTGGGGTATCAGGAATTGCAATAGACTATTCAAATTCTAATGTAATTTACATAGCAACAGGCGATAAAGACGCAGGCGATTCTTTTTCTGTGGGAGTTTATAAATCTACTGATGGCGGACTAACTTGGGGACCAACTGGAACGTTAGGGAGTTCAAATCCATCTAGAGCGGGCGATATATTAATTCATCCTACAAATAATCAAATTTTATGGTGTGCTACCAATAGCGGAATTTTTAAAACGACAAACGCAGGAACTTCTTGGATACTCGTGCAAACAGGTAATTTTTCGCAAGGGAATATCCGATTAAAACCAGGAGATCCTTCAACGGTTTATGCCGTTACTAGAGACAAGTTTTATAAATCTACAGATACAGGAAATACATTTACACATATTGAATCAAATTTACCCACCACTTCTCGAAGATTTGTAATGGATGTTACTCCTGCAAACTCAGAATTTATTTATATCCTGAGTGCTAAAACAAGTGCGGATAGTTATGGTTTTCAAGGTATTTATCGTTCTACAGATGGTGGGACTACCTTTACAGTTCAAAACACTACAACAAACGTGCTAGAATCAACTCAAGCTTGGTATGATTTAGCAATAGGAGTTTCTTCTACAAATGCAGATGAAATTTATACGGGGTGCTTAAATGTATGGAAATCAACAAATGGTGGTGTTACAATGTCAAAAATAAACAGTTGGAGTGCGCCTTCTGCACCTTCTTATACACATGCTGATATTCATTATTTAGGATTTCATGGGAGTAAACTTTTTTGCGGTAGCGATGGCGGTATTTATGTTTCTCAAAATAATGGAACTAATTTTACCGATTTAACAGAAGGTGCTCAAATAGGTCAGTTTTATAAAATTGCAGTTTCAACTCAATCAGCAGCTAAATTGATGGGCGGTTTACAAGACAATGGAGGCTATGCTTATAGTGCTAATCAATGGAAAAATTATTATGGAGCAGACGGAATGGATACTGCAATAGATCCAATAAATTCAGATAAATATTATGGTTTTATACAATATGGTTTAAATCTTTATATTAGCAATAACGCAGGAAATTCAAGAGCAAGCAATGTGAACTCTCCTGGAGGAATAGAAGGAAACTGGGTAACACCATTAGTGGCAAATGCTGCAGGAGACCTTTTTTCTGGATTCGATAACTTGTATAAATTATCAGGGAATAGTTGGGTGCAACAAAACACAACTCCGATAGGTTCAGGAAATTTAGAGCGAATTAGTATCGACCCATCAAATAATAACATCATTTATGTGGCTAATGGTTTAGAGCTTTATAAAAGCACCGATTTAGGTATTACATTTACAAATGTTTATAACGCTCCATCGAATATTACCTCTATCGAAATTCATTCAACAGACAGCAATATAGTCTATTTAACCACACAGGGTTCGACTGGACAAACATTAAAATCTATTGATGGCGGAACAACATTTACTAATTTTTCAACAGGATTGCCAAATGTTGGGAAAAATGTAATCATTCATCAAGATAGAAATTCAGACAACCCTTTGTATTTAGGAACTAGTTTAGGCGTTTATTATAGAGATGATTCGATGACTTCTTGGCAACCTTTTGACGCTAATTTACCAAATGTGTCTGTAACCGATTTAGAAATAAATCTTGAAGATGCAAAATTGATTGCTGCAACTTATGGAAGAGGCGTTTGGCAAACAGATATACCAGTTCAAATCCCTGCGAATGATATAAAACTGCTAACTATAATTAGTCCCGGATTGAATATTAATTGTACACCAAACGTAATACCCAAAATTGAAGTTAAAAATAACGGAACAAATATTATTTCTACTGTAACAGTTAATTATTCAATTGATGGAGGAACTATCAATACCTTTGTTTGGAATGGAACAATTTTATCTAATAATAATCGAATTATTGATTTACCAGTATCAACAATAGCTAGAGGAGTTCATACTTTAAATGTTACTACGAGTGTTTCAAGCGATGCAGATTCCAATAATAATAGCGGGTCAACAACATTTTATATTAATGATTCAGGAACCATTGGGGCTGTAAATCCATTTACAAATGCTTCAGATGCACTAATTGTTTATAATGAAGGTACAAGTGGAGCTCAATGGCAAAGGGGTACAAGAACAGGTGGTTTAACTTCATCAGGAAACACAGTGTATGCCACTAATTTAACAGGAAATTATCCCGATATGATAAAATCGTATTTAGTTTCGCAATGCTATAATTTATCAAATGTCATTAATCCGCAAATTAGTTTTGCAATGAAATATGATATTGAATTAAATTGGGATGTAGTTTATATAGAGTATTCTACAAATTTCGGGAGTTCATGGGCTGTACTAGGTGAAATGGGACCAACTTGGTATAACAGTAACAGAACATCTGCCACTTCAGGGAATAATTGTTACAATTGTCCTGGAGCACAGTGGACAGGGAGTAATACTACATTAACAACATATAGCTACCCATTAAACTCATTAAATACTGAAACAAATATAATCTTTAGGATTGTATTTCATTCTGATGATGCTGTAAGCGGCTTAGGAGTGAATGTTGACGATTTTTTAATTTCAGGAACTTTATCATCAGAAAATTTTGAATTAAATAATGTGTTTGTATACCCTAATCCATCCAAAGGAATATTTAACATCTCGCTTGGCAATCTTCAACCTACAGAAATTGAAGTATATGATTTAACGGGTAAAAAAGTTTATGAAAAGAAAGAAGTAATAATATCAAATTTCGAAACAAAAATAGATTTGTCAAACGTAACTCAAGGAATTTATTTTGTTAAAATTATAGATAATAATCAATCAACAGTTAAGCGAATCATTAAAGAATAAATTATGAAAAAATTCATTTTAAAAGGAAGTTTTGGGCTTCTTATTTTAACAACTTGCTTTTATTCTTGTAAAGCGAAGCAAGAGGCCCTGAAGCAATCAATATCTACTGGAATTAATCTTAATTTCATGGATAAATCAACCAATCCGGCCGATAATTTTAATAGATATGTAAACGGAACTTGGTTAGATAAAACTGAAATTCCTGCCGACAGAACGCGTTGGGGAAGTTTTGATGAACTTCGTAAAAATACCGATGATGACGTAATGATCATTTTAAAAGAAGCCATCAACGACAAAACTATCGATCCAAATTCTGATCAGGCAAAAGCAATTAGTTTGTACAAAACAGTATTAGATACCGTAACCAGAAATAAAGCAGGAATTGAACCATTAAAACCATATTTGGCTAAAATTAATTCGGTTCAAACCGCTGATCAATTAGTTGCTTTATTAGCAGAAATGGAACCCGAAATGGGATTAGGTTTCTTCGGAAGTTATATTGGTGCCGATGCAAAAAACAGTAACAAAAACGTAATTTATGTGGGAACCGGAAGTCTAGGTTTACCAGATAGAGATTACTACGTTTCCGATGCGCCAGACAACAAAGAAAAACGTGAAAAATATGTAGCTCACGTAACAAAAATGTTGCAATTTATTGGAGAATCTGAAGCGACAGCAAGTGACAATGCAAAGAAAATTTTAGCATTAGAAACTAAAATGTCAACGGCTACTTTTGACAGAGTGGAACGCAGAGATCGAAGAAAAACGTATAACCCAATGAGTTTTTCAGATGTACAAAAATTAGTCCCTTCTGTAAAATGGGAGTCTTATTTTCAGTCAGTTGGAATGGGAAAAGTGGATTCTTTAGTGGTTTCCCAACCAAAATATTTACAAACAATAGAAACAATATTAAAAGACAACCAAGTTGAAGATTGGAAAGCATATATGCGCTGGACCGTTTTAAGAGGTTCGGCAGGAATTTTATCTACAACTATCGAAAATGCTAATTTTGATTTCTACGGAAAAACATTAACGGGAGCTGTAAAACAACGTCCGGCAGAAGAAAGAGCTTTAGCCACTGTTAACGGAAGATTAGGCGAAGCGTTAGGGAAACTTTACGTTGCTAAGAAATTCCCGCCAGAAGCTAAAGAAAAAGCTCAAGCAATGATTGCAAACGTTATGCTCGCTTTTGATAACCGAATCAATAATTTACCTTGGATGACAAAAGCAACCAAGGAAAATGCAAAAATAAAATTGAATAAATTCCGAGTAAAAATAGGTTATCCAGACAAATGGAAAGATTATTCAGCTCTTGAAGTTAAATCACCAGAACAAGGCGGAACGTATTTTGATAATTCAAGAATGTACGCAAAATGGAGTCACAAGAAAAACATCGAAAAAATAGGTAAACCAGTTGACAAAGAAGAATGGGGCATGTCGCCTCAAACGGTAAATGCCTATTTTAGTCCAACCAACAACGAAATTGTATTCCCAGCGGCTATTTTACAACCGCCTTTCTATGATTATAAAGCGGACGAAGCGGTTAATTATGGTGGAATTGGCGCTGTAATCGGACACGAAATTTCGCACGGATTTGACGATTCGGGGTCCAGATATAATGCCGATGGAAATTTAGTAAACTGGTGGAGTGAAGACGATTTGAAACAATTTACAGGTCTTGGAAGTGCATTAGCAGACCAATATTCAGCATTAGAACCATTACCAGGCATTTTTGTAGATGGAAAATTTACATTAGGTGAAAACATCGGTGATTTAGGAGGTGTTAATGCAGCATACGACGGATTACAAATCTATTTAAAAGCGAACGGAAATCCAGGGTTGATTGACGGATTTACGCCAGAGCAACGGTTCTTTATTTCTTGGGCAACCATTTGGAGAAGTAAAATGCGTGACGAAGCCATCAAAAACCAAGTTAAAACTGACCCACATTCACCAGGAATGTATCGTGCTTATGTGCCGTTACAAAATGTGGAAGCGTTTTACAATGCGTTCAATATTCAGCCAAATAACGGTATGTATGTTGTTCCAGATAAACGTGTGAAAATTTGGTAATCAAATATTCAAAATAAAATCAAATCCCATCTTTAGGTGGGATTTTTTATTTCTTCTTAATCGCTCTATTTACCAAATAAAGTCCGATAATCGTTATCGTTCCGCCAAGGATAATAGCAGTGGTTAAAGGTTCGTTGAACAACAAATAACCAAAAAACAACGCCACCATTGGATTAATGTACGCATACAAACTACTAATTTCGGTTGGTAAATTTTCTAAGGCATAAATAAACGCAATAAACGTTAATACCGAACCAAAAACCACCAAATAACCAATTGACCACCAAGAAATCGCTGGAATTTCAGTCAACGGAACCGAAGTTCCATTGAATCCAATGACGCTCGAAATTACAATACTGGAAATCAACATTTGCAATCCCAAACTAAAATACGGATTGAAATTCGTCTTATTTTCTTTAATATAAATTGAAGATAATGCCCAAGTAAACGTAGCAATTACAGAAAGTAAAATTCCAAATCGGAATTCAGGTTCTAAGAAATCGTTGAGGTAATCGTAGAAAATTACACAAATACCGCTAAAAGCAACAACCATTCCCACTACTGCTTTCCAAGATGTTTTTTCACCTCGAAACAAACTGATAATGACAATCCAAAGTGGAAAAATAGAACCAATAATAGCGCCCAAACCACTCGAAATATATTTCACGCCCCAAGTACTCAATCCGTTACTCAGCATGAAATTCAGGACACTCAAAACCAAAATCGTGCGCCATTGACGCTTGTTTGGCCAAGGGTGTTTTTTGATTAAAAAGTAAAGCAGATATAACAAACCGCCAAAAAGTTGACGCAGCGCTACTAATTGCATCGGCGGCATGTGTTTGACACCTTCTTTGGAGGCAATCCAAGTAGTTCCCCAGAAAAAACTAATCCAAATTAGTGCTAAAATGGGCAACCCAATCGAATTTTTCTTTTGCTTGATATAATTATGAAACACGCTAAAATAGGCCATTACTAAATTTCTTTTTGGAACGAATACCCTAAAATAATTTCCACTTTTTTGCTGGAAATCATTTTACCTTTCGATTCCGAATGTTCGGCAAAGGTAGGCAATGGCAAATTCAAAATCTGAGCTTTATTTTGATAATATGCTTTACGTGTTGGATGTTGAGGTGCCACAGCATTGAAGGTTTCTCCCCAATTGTCCTGCTGCTTCGAAGTTTCGGTATGTTTCAGTATCTTTTCTATAATTCCAATACAATCTTCCCTTTGAATTAAATTAACGGGTGCATTCGGATTTTCAACATTGGTTTTCCCTGCTAAAAATTTCGCTGGATGACGATCATCGCCAAGCAAACCACCAAAACGAATTACCGTAGTTTTAAAATTTAGATTCGATTGTAAAAGTACTTCCACAATTGCTAACTGTTTTCCGCTTTCGGTATCAGGATTTGGTATTGTTTCTTCTGTAATTTCAACAATTGGAAAACCATCAGCATAAACGGAAGTAGAACTCACAAAAATTACTTTCTTTATGCCTGATTTTTCAATAAACGAAATTAGAGTTCTTATTTTATTTACGAATGTCGTTTCAAGCGAAGACGAAATTTCGCTTCTCAATCCAGGTGGAATATCAATAATCAAAACATTTGTTTCTTTCAGAAAATCTTCAATAGTCCCAATGATTTGTTGTGCTTCTAACTGAATTTGGAAAGTCAAAATCTCAGCATTTTTTAATACTTCTAATTTACCTTCTGAAGTCGTGGAGCCTTTTACCACATAACCTTTTGAAAGCAATGATTTGGCTAAAGGTAAGCCTAGCCAACCGCAGCCGAGTATCGCAATTGTTTTCATTTAGGCTTCTTTTTTGACTAAAACATACTGCTCATTTTCTATTTCCATATAGCCATAATCATAAACGAAATAATAAGTATTTCCTGTTTTGGTTTTTAAAATGGAGGTAAATATTTCAAAATCAAATCCTTTACTGCTCAATTTATTTCGAGTTGTTTTGGTTTTTCCTTCTGGATTTAAATCACAAAGAATACGATAATTTTTACGCAATTTGTTATTAATGTTGCGCATCAGATTATTCTGGTCTTTGTTCATTTTGTTATTAAAGGCATTACGACAGCCATCAGAACAAAACTTTTTATCCTCTCGGCCAATTATTTTATCGCCACATTCTAAACAGGTTTTTGACATAATTGCTTTTTTTCAAATATACAAAATTTCCATTTACAAACGCTTACAAATAGTTACAACCGAAAGTAAATAGCTAATTACCGAATAAACTTTTTTTCTTGCCACATCTTTGCACTGTCGAAATGAAACAATGAGTTCAGTTTCAACATTCAAAACATTTGATTTTTTAATTTTTAAAACCTGTGTTCCAAAAAAGAACAATTATTAACATTAAATATTTAAACGCCATGAAAAACAGAGTACAATTAATCGGACATGTAGGACAAGATCCAGAGGTTAAATCAATTAACGACAAAAAAGTTGCAAACCTTACTTTGGCAACAAACGAGCATTATACCAATGCTAAAGGTGAAAAAGTAGAACAAACTGAGTGGCATAAAATTACGGCTTGGGGAAAA